>JBNKQE010000317.1:0-5829 GCA_050295715.1 Leptospirales bacterium | reverse complement strand
CGTTGTTCAAATCAGCAGTCTGGAATGTTGCCAGTGTCTTACTCATATGATCCTTTCGGGCCTTCTCGATCATCTCAGGTGAGATATCAAGACCCAGGTAGGATTGCATTACAAGAGGCTCGCCACCACTCCATAAGTGATGGTTTCGTCCCGGCATGAGACCTTCCAGGAGTTCCATTCCCTTGCCGGCACCGCATCCAAGATCCACAACTCGCCAGGGAGCATCGTTATTCCCTCTAACGCTGCCAAGAAACTTTTCCAGGGCATACTTGAATACCGGATCTTCCCATACCCTGTATACATTATCATACCGGCCGAACATTCCGGGTGGAGTTCTGCCATATGTATCCGCTGCTGCCGCCTGACTGTAGGCTCCCTTAATTGCGCTCTCACTCATTAACATCTCTCCTTATGAGGGAGATGATCCTGCAATGGAATTTGTGTGGCCAGTAATTTTATAGTTTTATGTATCTGAGATATTATATATATTTAAAGAGTTAAACGGATTTAACCGGAGAGAAAACGGAGAGTCCACCCAAAAACCGCAGAAATCCGTGAGATTCAATACTCAATCAGCCGGAGAGAGGGAAAAATTCATTTCTATTCCAGAGTATTTCTGTAATCTTTGATCTGATCGGTTGAAACGGAAGGATTGAGATTTTTTAGATACTCTCGGGCCTTGTTTTTCGGATAAACTGGTTCGAGATTTTCAAGCTTATCTTTACTCAATGTGGGCAGACCTGACGAAAGCTGACTGTATATTTGATCTGCAAGACTGAATGATCCAGACTCGGACATTGCTTTCGCATACTGATCGTATAACATATCCTCAAAGATATCCTGACGGTTTCCGCCGTAGAGCATATCATTCTCTTTATTGAGCGTCTTTCTCATGGATTTTAGCATTTGACCGATGAAGATGGACTGAAACTCTCTGGAGGCTTCATACAGTTTCTCTCTCTCCGGATCCGCCTGAATCTCTTTCTCAATATCGAAATGCTTCTGCATTTTCGAACTCGATACCTTTCCGCTGTAAAGATCCGGAAAATATCTCTCAATTTCATCTGATTTTTCAGGATTCTTTGCAGATGGATTGTTCACTCTCCCGGCTCCGGAGACACCGCTGCGACTCTCTTCCATAATTCTTTTTACAGTCGGATTTTCAATTGGTTTTAGCTGCCTGGAAAGTGATTTAATATCCATGGGAATTACCTGTAGTATCTTTATCGGATTATGTCGGAAAAACTTAACCTTTTACAGCAGGTATAATATTTATGATAGAACCGGATATTTCCTGTTACATGATTATGAGTTCCGCATGCAAAGCACCGGAATCTTTCAAGGCCTGCAGAATGGCTATGATATCCTTCAGGTCTGCTCCTAGAGCATTTAAAGCAGAAATGACTTCCTGAACATTTGCAGCAGATACTTCACGCAAAACTTCACTATCAGGATTGGCCTCCTTCCCACCATCACCATTTTTTGCATAAATCCCCATGGTTCGCCAGTCCTGAATTTTGGGTTTAAGCTCAAGACTCATATTCCCCCGGGAGACAGCGACCGGATCAATTCTTACATCTCCCCCCATTACGATGGTACCGGTTCTCTCATTGATCACTACTCTGGCCGGATACGTGGGAATAATCCTCACGGACTCAAGCTTTGCAATAAGATCGACCGGATCACTTGTTTCAGGGACATTCACGTAGAGCGAGCCACCTTCTACCGAAACGACAGGATTATCCAGCGATTTAACAATAGCATCGCGAACTGAGTCAAGAGTTGAAAAATCAAAATTGTGAAGGCTGATTTGCACTCTGCTTGCATCCACGGGCGAGAGCGGAACCTGTTTCTCTACAAATACTCCGTTTAAGATCATCCCGACTGTAGAATTTGATTTCTTACCATTCCCCGAAGCTGCAACATTTCCAGTGGCGACGGTACCCTGTGCGACAGCATAAATCTCTCGATCGCCTCCGTAAAGAGGGGTCTGAATCAGGACTCCGCCCTGCAGTGACCTGGCATCGCCAACACTGGAAACAGTTGCGTTCAATCGATCTCCTGACGCTGCATAGGGAGGAATCTCCGCTGTAACGATTACTGCAGCGGTATTTTTGGCATTCAGAGTTTTAGAATCCGGACTTATCCCCATCGTCTCCAGCAGATTTATCATAGTATCTTTTGCCAGAGCCGATCTCGTATCTCCGCTTCCGGGCAGTCCGACGACCAGACCGTATCCCATCAACTGATTCCCCCGGACCCCTGAGATACGGGCAAGATCCTTCAGGCGAATGCCATCCTCTTTATTATCTGCAGGAGGTGTCTGCCCGTTGATTGAAAGGGTAGCGGAAAAAAGCACAATCAGTGCAGTTAAAAAACCAATCGGAATGTAATAGATCTTTTTATTAATAATTTCCATAATTACAGGTCCCTGGTTTCGCCAAGTATGCGGTTCAGATAATCCAGCAGTATCTCTTCTTTTTCCTCGTCGCTTAATTTTGCCGATGGCAGAGTTTCCCCGGCGGTTTCACCCGGGATTTGCTTCATTGGTAAATTCAGTGATTTTTTAACCGGCAATCCGACTATCTGCATGTTCAGGTTTGCTATATCACCGGATTTTATAATCCCTGAACGGCGTATATCTTTCAGATTTACGACTCCCTGAAGAGTAATTTCCACACTGGAATCCCCGCTTTCCACCCCGATGACTTTTCGCCCCTGCAAACGAGCGATCCCCGACGGTTCAAGCTCCACAACCTGAACAGCCATCTGGAACTTCAATGAATTGCGATTTCGAATCTTCTTCTTTGTGGATGATATTATTGAACGATCCAGATCCACAGGCGGCAGATTATCTGTAATGTTCCGATCCGGTTTCATATTTACAGTTGTCTTCTCATCTCCGCCATTTTCATATTCAAAATCGAGCTGCACCGGTTCATCCACAATTACCTTGACAACAGATCCCTCTTCAATTCCTGCACTACCGCTGTAGGGATTTTTATCCACCCACAGACTTTGTGCATTCAAAAAATTGTTTGCATAGATTATACTCAGGATAGTAATAAAAAATGATCTTCTGAGGCTGAGAAAATACATACTTCGCCTGGAACGTACTCTTTTATAATATTGATCAATGTAAGATTTCAACGATTCCATGATCTACAACCCTTGCCTTTCTATTTTCGGCAATTTTTCCTGAAGGGAACAGCAATTGCACAGATATAGTATCTCCCGCTTTACCGGATTGCAATGCCCTGGATCTCAATTTCACAAGAATACCCTCTCTTCGGTACACTGCTTCCAGTATATCTCCATGCATTACTCTTATTTTTTCATTTGTAACGGATGCGGCAGCAGGCTCTGCAATGTTATCCCTTGCAAGCTCTGGATTCCTGGATCTTATAAAATCAATAACAACCATCTGCCGATAGATTACATGACGATTCTTTTGTGAATCGGTTCCTGAGATATCCAGTGCGAGAACCCTGCGCCCTTCCTTCCATTCCGATAAGCTGTCTGGAATAACAAAAGAGACATCGCCATTTTCAGGTAACATTATTTTCTGATCCGGCAATATCTGAATCTGCAAACCTTCCGGAAGAGTGTTCTCTCCCTTCTTTTTCGCATAAGATTGAAAGAATAGTTCCTTCAGCCTCTTTTCACCGGTCAGTGTATTTGCAGGCACCACCCAGACTCCCTTTCCATACACCCTTCGAACTCCAATACTCTCTCTTGAGAGTATCTCCTTAATTTCGTTTTGATCAATGTAGAGAGGAGTCTTTAGATTCTGTAAAGGTAATGTAAAATCAGAATTCGAAAGACTTTTATCTTTTATAAGTGCTATATCGCTAAGGGTTATGGAATTATTACCGGCTATAAAGTGATCTTTCAGATACAGTTCCAGGGGGAATGCACTTGCCGGATACAGTATTGTTACAATGATAAATATAAAAAGGCTTCTTACATTATAAACAGTAAAATCGATGCGACGAAGCCTTACTATATTCACAGTGCTACCTGGATTTAACGTTTCATGGAAATGGCAGTTCCCAGCATAGAATCTGATGTTGTTACTGATTTTGAATTGGACTCGTAAGCCCTCTGTGCAACAATCATATTCACCATCTCTTCGACAATTTTCACATTGGACATTTCCAGATATCCCTGTAGAAGAGAGCCCATTCCATCCATACCCGGTGTTCCCTGTATCTCAGGTCCGCTTGCCACGGTTTCCTTAAACAGGTTTCTTCCAATTGCCTGAAGTCCGGCCGGGTTTACAAATCTGTATAGATCAACCTGACCTATGCGGGTTGGTCGTATGTCGTCTCCGATCTTTATTGTGACTTCCCCGTTTTCCGAGACCGTAAGTGTATTATTGATTGATCCAGGAGGCAGTGTAATGGGTGGTTCCAGGAGATACCCGTTGGAAGTTACAACCTGCTGACGTGAGTCGACCTTAAAACTTCCGTCACGAGAATATCCAAATGTTCCATCGGGCATAAGAATCTTGAAGAATCCAACCTCTGATGTTATTGCAATATCAAATTTATTGCCGGAATGCTGCAGGCTTCCCTGTTCAAAAAGTTTTTGAGTGGCGGCCACGCGAACACCACTCCCGAAGTTTACTCCGGTAGGTATTTCAGATACTGCCGTTGCAGGAGTACCGGCCAGAACTTGATGCTGGTATATCAAATCTTCAAAATCAGCTCTGTTCTTTTTAAAACCGGTCGTATTCACATTTGACAGGTTATTTGATATTGTATCGATATTGTACTGTTGTGCAACCATTCCGGTCGCTGCTGTCCATAATGATCGCATCATAACACTTACTCCATCGGCAATAAAAAAAAGAACATAAGTCGTTTTATTCTTTTAGTGACCCAATTAAATGAATTTTAGTCCGGTGCATCCCCATATTTGAAAAACCACGTCAAAAAGTTCAGAAAACGTCACCTCTGCATGACTCAACAATTATCTCAGGTATTGTAATCCAGTTCCTTACTCTGCAATTTTAAACTTTTCGTATCACAAGACATCTATTCGTGTTTGTTCCTCTGGCATTGTTTGTAACATCCCAGCAGTGCGCGAGTTTTGTAAAATTCTGTGTATTAATATGAACCTCTTCAGCTTCCAGACGCCACCCCTTCCCTTTTATGGGAAGCGATTCCAGAAGCAGCTCTTCCAGAGGAACGATCTTTTTACCATTTTTTACCTCACCCACCTCTATCACAGCGCGGCCTCCCATCTTAAGAACTCTTCCCATCTCTTTTATGGCATCGCCCATAAACGTCTTCCAGCCGGTAGTATCCGAATAAAGTCCAAGCTCAATATTATTCACACGTTCCTCTACATCAAGAAACCAGGACCGCATCCAGTTATCCTGAAGATAATTTACTTTATCCAGGAATGGAGGTGATGTTATAATCAGATCTACTGTATCATCCGAAATATTGTGCATATCACGTACATCGTGATTTGTATAAACATTGTACTGCGATGAGGTATGATACTCCTCGGGAATTTCCCGGGAAAGATCGGTCTTCATCTTGCGTGCAATTCGCTCTTTAACACTTCGATATTCAGGCTCCTGATTCCTGCGCAGATTGTTCTTTCTTTGCGCACCCGGTAGAATAGAAATCTGAGGAAATGTATATACAGAAAAGAAACCGTCCGAATGTCCGTACAATCGGGAAAGTGCCGTTACACCGAGATACTGAATTTCTTTGTCATTCTGGTTAGCGGGATCCAGCAAAATTTTTCTAAAATTTATAATCTCTTTTAAGGTCTCATGATGAAAAAATGGAGAAAGCCTCTCTTTCTCCTTTT
>JBNKQE010000316.1:0-5832 GCA_050295715.1 Leptospirales bacterium | reverse complement strand
GGTATACCATTGCATGCAAAACGGAGGGATGTAGTAGAAGCTGGTTGCAATTCCGAATCGGGAAAACATATAAATTAGCCTTCGGAAAAATGAAACGTGTGAGATTGAAATTATGACAGTAAGCGCTCCCGTTCCGCGTGTCATATGGAAAAGAGTTCACTACCGAGGAATGGAGACACGGAGGTTCTGTACACGACTCTCGTCGCCAGATAATCATATTCATCCGCCGATTATGTTGATTTTTGTTGATGACGGGATAACGGATGGAAAAAAATCCCCTCAGCGTTCTCCGTTCCCTCGTGGTTATTCCCCACACGAACGATACAAAACGTAAAACTACCCCGGGGACCGCTTGTAACCCAGGCCAAAACCAAAAATCCCTCAGCGTTCTCCGTTCCCTCGTGGTTATTCCCCACACGAACGATACAAAACGTAAGCTACTCCGGGGAACGCTTGTAAGCCAGGCCAAAACCAAAAATCCCCTCAGCGTTCTCCGTTCCCTCGCGGTTATTCCCCACACGAACGATACAAAACGTAAAACTACCCCGGGGAATGCTTGCAAGCCAACTCAAAACCCCAAATCCCCTCTGCAATCTCCGTTTCTCTGTGGTTATTCCCCACACGAACGATACAAAACGTAAACTACCCCGGGGAACGCTTATAACCCAGGGCAAATCCAGAATACAGATTGAATCACGGAGTCGTTACATTTGATTAAGCCTTTTTAACAAATTCTGATTTTAACTGCATCTGCCCAAAGCCGTCAATCTTGCAGTCAATATTGTGATCCCCTTCTTCTACCAGGCGAATCTTTTTAACTTTTGTTCCCGCCTTCAATACAGAAGTGGCCCCTTTAACCTTGAGATCTTTGATGACCGTTATAGAGTCTCCATCGCTTAGAATATTGCCGTGGGCGTCTTTTACAACGAATCCTTCCTCTGCTGATTCTGCAGCAGCTTCGGCTGACCATTCATGGCCGCAATCGGGACAAACTAACATGGACCCGTCATCATAGGTGTTTTCTGATTTGCACTCGGGGCAGGCTGGTAATTGACTCATAATGTGTTAATCCTCTGGGAGTATGATAAATACATAGAGGATGAGATGCAAAATGGGATCAAGTGAAAAAAGTAAATACATTCCTCCTGGTATATTAGTAAAATTAAAACTCTCCTCAAATCGATACAGGCGAACAACTTTGTTCTGTTGCGTCTGTGAATGTCAGGACATATTCGGTGTCAGTACTCTGTATCCGGAAAATGGAATTATCTTGACCGGGGATTGTCTTGAATATAATCATCGGATTAACTTAGTTCGCCGGAGTTCCTGTATGAGATACCTTATCACGCTTTCTTTTCTTTTATCTGTAATATTGATTTTCGGGGGGAATGTGTTTTCTCAGGATTATTCCGAATGCAATGCATTTAATCCTGATAACCTTACGGGACCCTGTCAGCGCTTGATGACTCCAACAGCATCTGTAAAAATCTGGTTTGGTGAAAAGATCAAAGTTAACTCTTCCAAAGTAATCAATACAGATAACGGCAGTCTCTATATTATCTCCGGAGATAAATATATCCGGTGGCAGGGGAAGCTGCAATGTACGAGATATTGTATTATGACCGGTGCCGGGAGTCTTTTCTACAGCAGTGGCGCGAAGGCCGAGGTTGAATTTGTTGGGGATGCGGGACTTTCAGGCGTTATCCATTGTATTGATGGAAAGAGTGTAAAAATTAATAATTCCAACGATCTATTTTATGCAGATGCCAGATGTACGGGGATGAGCTGGATTTATTAAATCATTAATGCCTGCTTTTTTATGGTGAGAATCGAAAAGTTCAGCGTCAAATAGACGTAGAACTTATGTTTTTAAACCGTGGACAGTTTGTTCCGCTCCATTACCGGGTGCGCTTTCCTGTTGTCCTGAAATATTTTGGACAGCTCTTGCTGGCTTTTGCTATCTCGGTGACTATGCCGCTGGCTACTGCGCTTATCCTTGGAGATTATCAGCTGGTTCCCTGGTATTTGGGCATCATGGTTGGAATTGCCGTACCGTCCTACTTCTTGAGTCGGCTGGAGGCGTCTCGTAATATTGGTATGAATGAGGCGCTGGTAATTACTGTATTGATTTTCACGATTCCTGCACTTGTTATGACCATTCCTCTGGTCGTATCGGGATTGCCATTTATTGATTCATTGTTTGAGACGATCTCTGCTGTTACAACAACGGGGCTATCCAACCTGACGGAACATAGCGCTGTACCAGCGACGACTCTTTTCTCTCGCGCCTGGCAGCAATGGATCGGAGGGCTTGGCTTTGTTGTGCTGGCACTGGCCATTATGCCTGAGGCCGGTATCGCCTCGAGAAGGCTTTCGGAATATCATATTCAGGAGGATAATCTTCTTGGAAGCACTCATACCCGGGCAAAGATGATTTTCTATGTTTATTTATCTCTAACTATAGTTGGTATTCTTCTTCTGCTGCTGCAAGGCGTTGATTTTTTTTCTGCGGTAACATACACAATGAGCGCTGTGTCAACAGGTGGCTTTTCCATTCACGAAAAGAGTCTGGGATATTTCAGTTTCCCTACTGTTCCATATACGATCATGATTATTTCTATGATGGGATCTGTATCTTTCGCTCTTTATTATGGTGCAGCGCGAGGAAAAATGAATACGACCTATTTCCTGGAATTTATCGCATTCATTATCTTCTCTCTCGTTTTTTCGATAATTCTTATCTTCACATTTCATAGTAATATGAAGATGGATTGGCTGGAGGCTATCTATCATGGTCCTATATCTGCGATGAGCGCCCAGAGCACAGCCGGTTTTGCCTCATTTCCCATGAATCGTCTGGACAATGGAAGTCTGTATATTCTTATCTTCAGTATGGTTATCGGCGGAGGGGCCGCCAGTACAGCCGGTGGTGTTAAGATTCTTCGTGTGTTGATTTTTATTCGATATATTCTCAATCTGATTCGCAAAATTGGCATGCCGCGTAAGGCGAAGCTCTATATGAAAATTGGCGGTAAATCCATGGATCAAGAATCCGCTCTGGATGCAATTGTTGTAATATTTTTATTTCTTATTGTTATTTTTCTCTCATGGGGAGTTTTCCTTGTAATGGGTTATCCTCCTCTTCAATCCCTGTTTGATGTTGTATCGGCGACGGCAACGGTAGGATTATCGGCCGGTGTAAGTGGTCCCGATCTTCCGGGTATACTAAAATTATTACTCTGTTTTGACATGCTCTGTGGACGACTGGAAGTTGTAGCCATTCTTGTATTTTTATACCCGGGAACCTGGACGGGAAGGAGAAGAAGCGCATGAGAATCGTAATGATAGGCGCTGGAGAGCTCTCTATAATGACTGCGGGAATGCTTCTCTCAAGAAAGCATGATGTCATTATCGTAGAAAGTAAACTGGAAAAAATCGAAGAGTTAAAAGATACCCTGGATTGCGGTTATATTCACGGAGATGGAACCCGACCCACACTTCTTTCCGAGTTGTCTCCGGAGCAGACCGATTTTCTTTTCTGTCTTACCGACAGTGATAAAGATAATATTCTATCGGGACTTGTGGGGCAGAGTCTTGGATTCAAACGAGTTATGATCCAGATCAGCGATCCGGAGTCCGAACATATCTGTATCCAGCTTGGTCTGCACGATGTAATCATTCCCGTTCGAACTATCTCCCATTTCCTATCCAACTTTGTTGCCGGGCTTGATGTTGCAGAGATGTCAACGGTCATCAAAGGCGATGTCAGATTCTTCCCTTTTGTAGCTTCCGAAGAGGATGAGACAAAAATCAAAGATATTGAACTTCCGGCTGAATGCAAGGTTATTGCTGTATACCATAAAGATCAGTTTATTATGCCGGGCGGAGATACACAGATTCGCAGTGGCGATGAAGTGGTCCTTCTTACCAGGTCATCCAATTTGCCCGATCTGCAGGGAAGGTGGGGCTCCCAGATCAAGGAGGCAGAAAAATCTGATGCTATAGTTGAATTGCAACAGGAGATTGCCCGACTCATGAATACCGGGAAACATCCAAAGGATAGAGTGTCACCATTGAGTGAGGGAACCCGGAAACTTCGGAATTTTTTTGGTATAAAATAAATTATCTGAAATTGTTCGAATAAAAAAAGTCGTTATGTGTTAAATAATTGATTCGTTGAATCCAGGAAGTTATCTCCATTACTTCCTGGAGCATTCTGCAAAAACTCCAGACATCCTGACGGAACCTTTTCAATTATTGGTATTGGAGATGAGTTTGCCCATTTTGCCAGAAATCATCTGACAATTTGCGTGAGTCTATCGCAATCCCTTATAGATGTGATTTTGTCATTTTACTTTTTGTTATAGAAATCGAGTAATCAGTATTAAAAAAAATTGAGCAAAGATAAATAATTTGGGATTGTATTTGATGGATGTTGTATATGACAGAATCAGTTTTGCTGGAGAACAGAATGAATGGCAAAAGTGAACGATTGGTATCTCTGGATGTATTTCGCGGCCTTACGATCATCGGTATGATTCTTGTGAATAATCCGGGGAGCTGGAGTTCTCTCTATTCTCCACTGCGGCATGCACACTGGGATGGATGGACTCCCACCGATTTGATTTTTCCCTTCTTTTTGTGGATCGCAGGATTTTCGCTGACTCTCTCTGTTGGCAGAAGGCTGGAAAGAGGTGAGGGGAGACTCTCTCTCAGCATAAAGATATTTCGAAGAGCTCTTCTGCTTCTACTGATGGGACTTATGCTTGCTGCCTTCCCATTTGGACTGCTGCCTCTCCATCACTTTTCGTTTGATACCTGGCGATTTCCGGGTGTCCTTCAACGAATCGCTGTGTGTTACTTTTTCGCCGCGATGCTCTTTTTACACTTGAGATTGCGCTATACACTTTTGCTCGTCCCAATTCTATTTATAATCTATTATATACTGATGAGCCAGGTTCCCGTTCCAGGCTATGGGGCAGGTGTATGGACGCCCGAAGGAAATATTGACCGATGGGTTGATACCATTGTCTTTGGATCACATACCTGGTCCGGATCTCCGGCGGATGGATTTGATCCCGAAGGTATAGTATCGACAATAGGAGCCTTGCTTACAATACTTATGGGCGTATTATCGGGAGTCTGGTTGAATCGTAAAGCGGAACATGGCATTGCTATTTTTATACAGGGAGTGGCTGCCGGAACGATTCTTCTTTTAAGCGGGCTCTTTCTTGATCGTTATTGGCCGATCAATAAGAATCTCTGGAGCGGTTCGTATGTTTTGCTGACATCGGGACTGGCTCTTCTCACTATTACATTCCTGTTTATGCTGGAAGGGAAGACCTCTATACTCTCTATGTTACGTATGCCACTCGTTTATGGGAGAAATGCCATTTTTAGCTTTGTTTTTGCAGGGATTCTTGCACGAATTCTTATATACTCAACCTGGTCAAATCCAGTGAGTCATCCGGTCTCATTCAAAAATGGAATTTACGAATTTCTTGTAACATACATTCCTCGTGGAGAACTCTCATCATTAGTTTTTGCTCTTCTTTTTACTGCCCTGTTTTTCCCGCTGTTATTCTGGATGGATCGAAGAGGTATCTATCTCAAGGTTTAATATATGGAACTTTCTGTTGCATCAAGAATTTCACATTATCCAGGATTGTTAGAGACCGGTTAAAGTTAACGAATACCTGCCGAGTTTTACTGTAAATCTGAGTTAGTTTTATTGTTAACGTATTTTTTGCAAATTGTAACTTTAATATTTTAATTTTTTGGTAGATTATTTGGAGTGACCTTGTTAATCATTATAGTAAAAATATATTTGTT
>JBNKQE010000315.1:0-5848 GCA_050295715.1 Leptospirales bacterium | reverse complement strand
ATTACCGTATGCCGTCTGATCGTTATAAACTTACACGGCGCACGGAATTATCTTTTTATGGGTTAAAAGGTCATCCTGTTTTATCGTATTCTGATATTTGTAAAATGTACGAAGAGATGCAGGGAGGACCCTTTGTATCTCTTTATGGTTCAGTAAGCTGGGCCGAGGATTTTGCTGAAATAGTCGCCTATAGATATCTATTGAAGAAGCGACAGGTAGATGTCAGGTTCAGTTGCGCAGGTAAGGGACATACGGAGTATTATGATTTGAAAGAAAACCCTGCAGCACTTAAAAGACTGGATCTTGTGAAATTCATTGATGATATTGATAATATCAAATTAGACTAGTTGTGTGCAGGAATCTGAAGCATTCCTGCAAATGAAACCGTTTCTATTGTTTATGAATTCTTGAATTTCAAATAATTTAGATTCAATTTTCTTTGTATGGTGGAGTAAAGATACCGCGGCCTTCAGGGCTGGAATTCTGACCACCAGGACCAAATTCCGCAGCTCGTTTTTTATACTCTTCCAATTCAAAATCAAAAATATTTCGCAGCGACTCTTTTTCCGGAAATGACTCCACATGAAGTGTTTGTGTTGGAAAAGCAAAATCAACATTCAACTCTTTTGCAAGTCTAAGTATTTCAATATATATATTTTGACGTTCAACAAGTTCACTTGACCAGTCCGGAACCTTCAAGAATGCATATAACATTACAACCAGACTGTCCGGACCAAATTCGTTAAAAACAACATGATAATAATCTTTTCTCGTATTTGGATTTGCTTTTATAATATTCTTAATCCCTTCAAGAAATGCTTCCATCTTATCCGGTGAAGTATCGTAAGTAACGCTAATCATCGCACGAATTCTTCTAAATTCACGCCGTCCCATGTTGTCAATGCGTGCATTCATAAGGTCTGAGTTCGGGATTGTAAGCTGAGAATTATAGAATGTGCGAACCCTTGTTGAGCGAAAGCCTATCTCTTCCACAGTCCCTTCCATACTGCCTATGCGAATCCAATCTCCCACCTGGAAGGGGCTATCAAACAGTATCATAATTGAACCAAAAAAATTAGCAACCGTATCTTTCGCTGCCAGTGCAAATGCGATACCCCCGATTCCCAATCCTGCAACAAGGCTCAGCACATTCACTCCCATGTTTTGAATTGCAACGAGTACGCCGAAAATTACAGTAAAGATTTTAAGCGTTCTATTAAGCAGAGGAACCAGATGATCATCCAGAGTGGATTCTGTTTTTTCGGCAAACTTCAGGAAATATTTCGTAATCTCTTCGACAGCTCTGTAAGCAAACCAAATAAAACCGATGCTGAAAAGACTCTGCACAAGAAAATTTATTACTGATAGTGTATCACCTTCGAGTCGAAGCATGCGAACACCAAAATACCATGCGGTTGACCCTGCAATAAAATCCAGAGGCCCTTTCCCAAGCGAGAGTAATCGATCATCCCAGGTATAGTGAGTGTTTCTGGCAAGACTTTCCAGTGTTATAAAAACGAAGGAGACAATTGTTTTGACAATCAGTCCAAGGAGAACGGCAGCAAACATTCCGATCCATTGCCACACAAAAAGATGAAATATTTTACCTGTTGCCCAGGGAGGTATATACCTATCAAGCCATGGTTCTTCAAATCCGGCGCCCATTCCGGATCCCTTCAAGTAGTCCAGATGCTGTACCTTATCGTAAAATTCTCTGGCTCTATATACGGTTGATGATGAAATCAAGTATTCACCGGATCTTTCACCTTCGGATTTCTGGAGAATGGTTATCTCAGTATCCTTCAGCCTCCACCGCACCACAGGTTGTCCGGATCCGTCGATGCGTTCAGGGATTTTTGAATAGTCGATTAAAATGATTCTATCAATGACCTCTTTAAGATATTTTGCAGCTTCATTTCCTTTCTCCTCACGAAGGATAAACGGAATATCTTCCAGGTCCAGAGTCCTGACAGCCCTGTTGAGTTTATCGTTTGCTGATTCTGGATCTGTCGACTTAAGCTTCCGGTAATCATTCATTGATTCAATAAATGTCTTCATTGTATCTCGCGGTGAGTCTGTCTTAACCGGGGTCAGAGGAGAGTCGGCCATCAACCCATTGGAAAATATATAAATGAATAATATTATTGATATCAAAAGATATTTATGCATGATTCCTTTACCGGGCATAATTATACTCCGAATTGTTCAATTTAAAATGGATATAAATTGAAGTAGATTTAAACATACCCAGGCTGGTATTCCATGGATTTTCAGACCAGTGATTTTTTTACTTTCAATTAAATACGGGTAAGTATGACTCTATTATACATAAGGAAATCTCTGATCTATAACATTCAAGCATCAACTGTAAAATGTATGTAAAAAAATTTGTTGGTGATTATACCGGTCGCAGTAGCGTGAGGGGATATTGTTTTTAGCCTTAATAAGTCCGTGATCTGAGAGAGAGCGTTTCTGGCTGATTGCAGGTTGCGAAAATTATCAATTAGCGGAGGTATTTTTCTATGCGAAAAACTGGAATTTCTGAGTATATTTATCTTCATGGGTTTGCCTCTGGACCTGGTTCATTTAAAGCAAAAAAGTTCAAACAGGCGTTCAGAAAAAAAGGGATTCAATTGCATGTTCCCGACCTGAATGGCGGAGACTTTTCTCGAATGACTCTTTCCTCCCAGATGGAAATCATTCGCAACACTGCCGGGGGCTGTAGTGGAAATATAAGAATAATTGGTTCTAGTCTGGGAGGCTATCTTGCATCACTTTATGCACTCGAAGACAGGCGGGTTGAAGGGGTATTTTTAATGGCACCGGCCTTTCATTTTTTTTCCCGTCAGAAAAAAAGACTTGGTAGAGAAGCCCTTGCCAAATGGAAAAGCGCAGGATCTATACCGGTATATCATAGCATTGCAAAACGTGAAGTTCATTTATCTTTTGATTTCGTAAAAGATCAAAAGAAATATCCGGATAGAATTCAAATGCGAGATATTCCGACAATGATAGTCCATGGTATTAATGACGATGTTGTTGATTATAAATTAAGTGTAAATCATTTGAATCAATATCCGGGAACAAGGTTGTTGCTCATACATTCCGATCACAGCTTGAGTAATGTAATAACTGAGATTCTGGAGCAGTCGTTTCTATTTTTTAACATATAGCAACAGAACATTTCCATATGACCAGATTCAGATCTGCAGTTAGATACCTGTATAGTAAATGGGGATCAAAAAATATGCAAACATATGTTGACATACTATACTGGTGTGTGTATATTGTGTCTATGAATGAATTGATCCAGCGCAAATCATGCAGCGCAGATGTTCGGGTTACAGATATTTCCTCACCTCATAAGAGAGCAGTATGCCCGCCCTCAATCTTAAACGTGCTGGAATCCATATCAGGCAGTTTGGATGTCGATTCAAACCTCAGGCTATCAAGGAGAGCGGCATTACTTATATATAGAGGATATTCCATACCTTCTGTTGCTCATATTCTATCACTTCCGGTTAAAAGTGTACAGCGTCAGGTTAATAGTGAGTTATTTCAGGAGCTGATTCTTATACTGAAGCGTAAATCTGAGAGCGGAGAAAAGATTTACAGAGTATTTTCAAATAAGTCTGAAGTTCAACTCGTGAGTCATAACCGGCAAATTGCAGGCATCCAATAATATGGATGCCTTCTGATTTATTGTATAATTATTCGATAATAAGTATATTTAAGACTGTGACATGAATACTGAAAACCTGTTGCGGGGAGTCATTTCTGTTTACTAATTGCAGGAATATGAGAAAAGTGATATAAAACCATTGTCATTGAGTTCAATTTGATCGATAGTATTACAGTATGTTCAGAGCAGTATTGTTATTAATTATTTTCTTCCTGTTTTCATGGCCGGTGATGGATGCTCGCGAACGGGATGTCTGGAAAACCGGATTAACAGAAAGTGTTGATTTTTCAAAATCGGGAAGGTTTGTCTTTGTAAAAAGCAAAGACGGCACAACATTGATCGACACAGAGTCGGGCAAGGTTTTGGTTTATAAAAAGGGCAGGGATGTTTTCAGCGGTTTTTCATACGATGAGAAATTTGCTGTTATTGGTTCACTGGATGATTTTGCCAGGATTTTTTCTCTGAGTGATGGCAGTATGCATACAGCTGATGTCGTAGCCCCTTCCTCTGTTGAGGTTTCTCCACAGGGACTTATGCTTTTTCTTTCCATCAATGGAGATATGATTTACTGGGATCCTGTGAACAAGAAAAAGCTACAACATATTAAGGATTCAGGCATTACAGCTTTTTGTATGCATCCTTCCTGGGAGTCAATTTACACCGGGAACAGGGATGGCTTTATCTCTGTCCTTGATATACATACGGGAAAAACATTGATCACACACAAGATCTCGCGATCGGCAATAGTTTACTTGAGCTATAATGATTCCTCCGGTCAGCTCCTCATTACGGACAGCAATGGCGATACTCGTTTTATCGATGCAAGACTCTCCGAATTATTTCGAAAAAGTTCAATAGAACTTCAGGAAAAGGCGAAAGAGATGGAAAAGCGAGCAGGAGAGCTTAAGAGCCGTGCTGATCAATTGCAGACTCCTGAAGTTGTTAAGGAAAAATCATCGGATAAATAAAGTAACACAACTCATTCACCGCAGGCAATGCCTGGAAAATTATACAACACTCTGAAGAATAGCAGGAACACATAGTATGTCAGAAAAAGATGATCGTCCGGATATTGTTGATTTTAATAAGCGTAAGCTTGCTATGGATCTTCAAAAAGAGCTCGGTGGCGTGTTTGGTATTGATATTCAGGATATCGAGAAGGCTCTGGAACGTCTGCAAGAGGGAAAGATTCAAGCCGGTTATGAGAATCAAACGAACCTGCCTGATACTGTACAGTCAGTCATTCGTTTTCTGGAAGGAGCTGTTTCAATGGCATCGTTTGTTGCAGAGCAGGGAGATATTTCGTCTCTGCGTATGATTCAGGAGTTATTTGAACATTATAAAAAACAGGTTATGGACATTACTCCAGCCGATAACGACTGATTTAATATTATATGCCCGCCGCCGCAATTGATTTTAATGCGAACCTTTTTTAGTGAATATGTATTTTTTTCTTTTATTTTTAACCAATGTTTGATTAATAAGTTTGAAAGCGAATATGTTCGTCTGGAGTAACGTTATGTCTGCGTTAAAAGATAATAAGAAAGAAATAGATAAGCTTACGGAACAGTTGAAAGCAATCACTCAAACCAATGGAAAAAAAAATGGGATAACCACCCATCTGCTAAACAAGATTGAAACAATATCAACAAAGTTAGGCAAAAAGGAAGTTGATGTTGAGAAAAAGAGAATTGCTCTTGATACAGCCAGACAGCAACTGAAAGATCTTCAAAAGGAAAAGAAATCACTTGAGAAGGAACTCGCCGGCATGGAAAAAAACATGGTGAAAATCGCCGCACGCCTGAATAACAAGAAATAATGAAATCAGTTCTCAAAGACTCTCCATAGGGATGCTGTAAGAAAAAAATCTCATCTCAAGTAAAAAATCACCGTTCATCGAGTATGAATAATTTTTTTGAAAACGAAAGATTTTAGTTTTATCCTTTAGCGGGTTATGGGATTCGTGTACACTTATGAAATCTTCAATCAGAAAAGTGTTCCGACGAACAAAATTGATTCTACTTGCCTTTTTTCTTCTGACCCTGGTATTGCCTGTTTTTGGTGAGAATAGTGTACCGGAGAGAAAAGGTCTGTTTGCTGTTATTCAAACAGATAAAGGAAACCTCGTCATAGAATTGTTTCCCGAAGCGGCTCCCAAAACTGTAG
>JBNKQE010000314.1:0-5864 GCA_050295715.1 Leptospirales bacterium | reverse complement strand
ATACACTTCGGGTTTCCTGCAAATCCTGCGAAGTGGGTCCCATTGTCATAAGTCCGCGCATAATGACACGCTCACTTCCCGGGAATCCCTTCCAGGATTCCAGCTCTTCCAGGGTTATTCCACCGGCCTTGGAAGCCTCATCTGTAAGATTTAATTGTATTAGATAGCGAATAGGAAATAAATGCGGTTCGAGTTTGCCTTCGTAATGTTCCCTGTAATTCTCAGCTGCTTTTATGAGAGCCTCAAGTGCGGAAAGGCTTGATAC
The DNA here is from genome assembly GCA_050295715.1 of Leptospirales bacterium. Lineage (GTDB taxonomy): Bacteria > Spirochaetota > Leptospiria > Leptospirales > Leptonemataceae > JBNKQE01. Next base: position 5,599 of record JBNKQE010000314.1, on the reverse strand, counting down.
ACCATGAACCCACTGAAAGAGTCCGGGAACCTGGCGCGCTGATCCGGATTGCAATGGACCTATATGGTGATAGACAGGATGAATCCCTGCAGGTAAAAAAGATGTGTCGACAAGGGGGATTTTATCACGGGCTTCATTCTGGCGATTTTCGCCTATATCCAGTTGACCCAGTTTCAATAACTCTGTAATTAATTCCGGACCGTGCGTTTTGGTAACAGCCACAAGTTTAACGTCGGCCCTGCCCATATCACAGAGTCGGTCTTTAATCTCTTTAATTCTATCTGCCAGCATGAAGATTACGTCAGGACTGCTGCCCGCCATCCGTTATGACGCAGGAAACACTACCTGTTAACCGATACAGATGTCAGGGCCGTGTCAGCCTGGCCACACGTTCCGGATCAAGATTATTCCATCCTTCGTGACCTGTCAGATCTTCACTGCTTACCTTCAAACCATCGAGGTTATTGAATTGCAGCGCCAGCAAGTTTTCCATTTCGACCTGAGTACCCTTTAAATCCCGTGTCATTCTTTGCAGAGTCTCTTCTACATGCTTTTTCAGGGCTTCGAAACTCCCGGGTGTATGGTTCTGCAGTTCAGGGAAGAGCGGCTCCCCGTCAAACATAAGTTTATCATTAATATCTTCCGGGTTCGAAGAAAGGTATTCGTATCGAGCCTGCTCTCTGGTAAACTCTTTTTGAATTCGTCCAAGTGAATCCTGGAGATTCATAACTCTTGACTCAAACATTCCTTGTTTGAGAAGCTCTGTTTTCTCTTTTCCCCTGGCAGTATCTTCGCGGCTATTTTTAACGCTCTGGGATCGGGAATCCTGTCGGCGGTCGCGAAGAATGCTTTCAGCCTGGTTCAGTAAATATTTTCCTGTAACTTCCATGTCATTCCCCGCCATAATTAAATTATGTCTCGATTATAGCATCTGAACACAAATACAAGTGTCCAATACAATTATCGTATCAAGCACCTTCTATTTAAAGAAAAAAACCTGAGCTTTAATCTTTTTTCGATTTTTTTTACACTTTTTTGGATTATTTTCAGTTGTATCGTGGTGTACGAGACAGATTATCGATCCATTTGCGAAATAACAAAAAGGATTTACAGACTTTAAGTATCTGGAAGTAATATCCAGCCATGGATCGTTCCAGGATAGTAGTTGCTCTTGCAACAGCCCTAACAGCATTTTCTGTTATTTCGGGCATCTTTATAATCAGTATGCAAAGCAGGTCTTCGGGTTTTGAAAGACCTGGAAGCCTTGCAATCTCTTCAGGCAGTATGGGAATTGCGTTGATTGACCTTCGCGGTATTATTGGTCAGAAGTCATCTTCTTCCGGTCAAATCTCTGCTGACGAAATAGTGCGGCAACTGGACACAGCGTCCCACTCGGGAAACGTGGCGGCGGTCATTCTGCAGATTGATTCTCCCGGGGGAGAGAGCGGAGCCATTAAAAATATCTATAACGCCCTCAGGGAGTTAAGAAAGAAAAAGCCTGTTATCGCTGTAATCTCTGGAATGGCAACATCAGGAGGCTACTATCTGGCTTCTGCCTGTGATAGGATATTCTCTTATGAATCCTCGGCAATCGGATTTATCCAGGCTATGAATCTAACAGTCCCAACTATCAGGTCCATGGAAAAAAGAGATCTCTGGATAACCCTTTCCGATCCATCAAGAAACGCTGTGCGTCATATCTCAGAATTCGGGAGCTCCAGAATTCCCGGAACACTTCTGAATGATGCTCACCAGCAGATGATAAACGATATATCAGAGGGTAGAGGACAGAGTATCAAACAGGTAAGACAGTGGGCCGATGGATCCATTTATTCCGGCAAAAAGGCAAAAGCCGAGCAATTGATTGATGATATTGGCGGTACCGGTGAAGCCGTTGAGGCAATCAAACTCATACTCAAAACAGACAGCGATCTGCAGCTTCTCACAACCAGAGAGAAAAGAACAATTTCTATCCTTGAGAAAGAGAAAAAAAGATCCGGTTCGGATTTATGCGAACTGTTCTCATCTCCTGTTCTCTATCTCTACCCCGGGACAGGTCAGGCCTACCATGCCATAAAAAGCTGCATTGCCGGGGCAAGGTAAAATGCTGAACTTTTTTAGTTTATATATTGAGACTGTTTTTACAGCACTCCACTATCCATCTGACCTTGTCGGTCTTTTATCGAGAAGAGCGCTACCTCCTGGGTTCTCAGGTCTTGTCATTTTACTACCGGCAGCAAGCCTTGCAACGGGATCATATTTGATGCGAGACTTTTATCCGACCTCTTTTGCTTACGAACTGATCTTTTATCTATTGTCCCACTATATATTACTGGTTCTCTGGGGGGTCGCTCTGGGATCACTTGTTAACTCTATATCAGCCTTTCGCATGCAGTCACCACGGGAAAATTCAAGGATAATGATTCGGATATCCATGTCTTCACTCATCCCATTTGGTTTTGCAACACCGGCAGCCATAACATTTTCCAGGTTTGACAGCAGTGGTATATACTACCTGGCCGCCCTTGCAATTCTTCTAGGCTGGAGTTTGTATATAATCTTTCAGGGAAGCAAATACCTTTACGAGATGGCGAACCGCAAAACGTTTGAAATACTTCTCCTGGCAACGGGAACGGCAATTTTATTCCCTCTGCTTTTTTCAGGATTTATCATCATGGGATTTCTGGAGTTAAATCTTTGAATATTCCGGAGAGGGTACTTCTGTCCAATGATGATGGGCTGTTTTCCAATGGCATGAAACACCTGGAGAGTGAACTTGGCAAGCATCTGGAAGTATGGGCCGTGGCTCCCGACAGAGAGCGCAGCGCCACATCACAGGCGCTGACCATACGAGAGACACTCCGCCTTCACCGGGTTAAAGAGCGACACTTTACGGTCAGCGGATTTCCCGTGGATTGTGTGAATGTGGCTCTTCACGAAGAGAGTTTCCCCGAATTTGACCTGGTTGTATCCGGTATAAACCACGGAGTAAATATGGGAGATGATGTCTTTTACAGCGGAACGGTAGGAGCAGCCAGGCACGCAGCGATCCATGGTATAAAAGCGATTGCCATAAGCAGCGGAATACTAAGCCCCCGGGGAGATTTTCAAAGAACAGCCAGGTGGCTATCAACCTGGATACTTGAAAATTACAACCGAATGAAAACTGGAATCGTTTACAACATAAATTACCCGGAAGAGAATGCCCCTCTGGAATCCCCATTTCCCCCCGTAGTTTTTACAGCACAGGGAAAAAGAATTTACCTGGACGGATATATTAAGCTTGAGGATAGTAAGGAATATACCGTATTAAAACTTAAAGATGCTGATCTGGGAAACCTGGAGAGGGACGGAACAGACTTTGATGTCTACGACAGAGGTTACATCTCCATAACTCCCCTTGGTCTGGATACTACCCATAAAGAAGAGCTGCAAAGATGGATAACGAAATAATCAAAACCATTGAACCCGATCGTGAAACAATGATACTGGAGAGGATCCTGACACTCAAGCAGTTGAGAAAGGATGGTCTTGCCGGTCCCCTGGAACTGCACGAACTTGCCATCTGCTATTATAATCTGGGAAATTTCAGGCAGGGTGCGGAATATCTACAGAACCTGATGGAAGACTTCCCCGATTATGTTGAAATTGCCGCTGTGCAAAGCCTTCGAGTTTTATGTTTGATTATGGATGGGCACTTTGAAGAGGCAGAGAAAATCCTGGAAGAACGACTTCGCATGCAAAATCAGGATACGCGTCTCATGGCCATGCTGGCCCATATACAGGAAAAATCAGGACGGGCTGTTGAAGCAATAGGCACACATCGAAAAATCCTTAGAGTTGATCCGGATAACATAAACAGTCTGAACAACCTGGGATATCTTTTGACTCTGCATGGTGGGATGGGGGACAGGCAGGAAGCATTTGCCTGCCTGAAGAAGGCTGTCAGCAAAAATCCGGATCATCCAGCCTATCTCGATTCACTGGGCGTATTTCTGGCAAGATCCGGACAGACAGACCAGGCAAAGAAGGCCCTCATGAAAGCTCTAAAAAGACTCCCGGAAAATGCGGAAATACTGGACCATCTCAAGGAACTGGTTAAAACATCCGGAAAATAATAATCAACAGCTTCGGACAAATATCATCAACCATCGTCTTATATCCGAAAGAGTCTCTGTTCCATTCAGGGTCAGTTTAGATCAGCACCCTTCAGGGAAAGGTGTCCAATGAAAAAAATTGCAAATGCCTTCTATTTATTGATTGGTCCTCCTAATCGCTTCAGCCTGGAGCACAGGCTTTTCAATGCGATCAGTTTTGCCAATGGGGTATTCAATCTTTTTGGACTTCTCTTTGTAATCCATCTCGCCAATTTTTTTACTATTTTTGTAATTTATTTCACATCAGGAATTTTCTATTTGTTACTCTGGTATCTCGCCAGATTTCGCATTGATTACACTCATATATACTGGCCTTTTCTTATACTGACATTAGTATATCTTTCCATCAACTGGATAACGAATGCAGGTAGTAACGGTGGGGCACATTATTACATGATATCAGCGCCACTCTTTGCAATAATACTTGCGAGAAAAGCAGTTACCTATGGTTTAGCATTTATATTGTTTTTTATATGCACAACATTATTATTCTATGTAGAATATCACTATCCCGATCTGGTTAGTATGTATAGTACCAGGGAAGAACAGTATATTGATGTTTTCTTTAATTTTGTCTTTGAGCAGATTTTCGTTGGTTTCCTGGTATTACTGCTTTCTAGAAATCTAAACCAGGAACGAGAGAGATCGGATAGATTGTTACAGAATATTCTTCCAGCAAGCATAGCTGAAAAATTAAGACACAACCAGGAGACACATCCCGGATACTATGAAAAAGCAACGGTCCTTTTTACAGATTTCAAGGATTTTACACAAATAGCAGAGAAGATGACTCCTGAAGAGCTTGTCCAGGAACTTGATTTTCACTTTAGCTTTTTTGATCAGGTAATGGAAAAGTATAAAATTGAAAAAATTAAAACAATAGGCGATTCGTATATGGCAGTGGGAGGGATCCCGAGTCCAGGGAAAACTCATGCGCTGGATTGCGTTCTTGCGGGATTAGAGATTGTTAACTTCATGAAGGAACAACAGAAGATCAGAGAAGAAGAGGGCAGGCCGGTCTGGAAAATTAGAATCGGAGTGCATACAGGACCTCTTATAGCCGGTGTCATAGGAAAAAATAAATTCGCATATGATGTATGGGGGGATACAGTCAACATGGCAAGCCGCATGGAATCATCCGGAGAACCCGGTTATGTCAACATCTCCTCAACAACATACAAAATAATCAAACGATACATTCAGGCCGATTATCGTGGACAGGTAGAGGCAAAAAACAAGGGAGCTGTTGAAATGTATTTTGTAACCTCCTTGAATGAGGAGGTAGCGCAACCTGGAAACAGCCTCCTGCCTTCTGACCACTTTTTATCACTTCTGAACAAACAGCGTTACAATTTGCAATCATTACATGAATCAGTAACGGAATCACAAGCAAAAAAATAGGCCAAAAGGACTAGTTGACGTTAAAAAACTTAGATGTTAAC
>JBNKQE010000313.1:0-5879 GCA_050295715.1 Leptospirales bacterium | reverse complement strand
CTCTGCTTTCAAATAGAAGGTTGCCGTCACCAGTATCAAAAAATCCAAGTTTTCTGTGCTTTAGATCCAGATCTGGCAGACCAATGAAGCGGATGGTGTCGTTTGCGGTCACCAGTTTGATGGGTCTGAAGTTTCCTTCGAAGGAGTGGATCCAGTGGATCTGATCCTGATCGTTCCTCCCTATGGTGACAGCAGAATTCAGATTCGCAAGAACATATCCATGGTCCACAACATAGTATTGGGTTGCATCGGATTTGATCTCCTCCCAGTTCTTTCCTGCATCATCTGTATAGCGCAGGCTTTTTCCTGTCAGAAATAGCTTGTTAGCATAGAATGAGATATTTTGGGCCACAGTAATCCATGTGTTAAAGTGAAGAACCTTTTTATAGCTCTCGCCGCCATCCGTTGTGCGAATCAATAGATTTGGCCCGATAAACCATGCCTCCTTCTCATTGACAATGAAAATCCTGTCGGCGGCTCCGTCGGAAATCTCAATGTATCTCTTCCATGTTTTTCCCCCATCCGTGATTTTAAGATGAAAAAATAACTGCTATCGCCAACCTCTTTCTGTTTACCTGGTATTCCATAAGCAACGTTTCCCTTACAAGCCAATTGTTCTACAAAGTTCGTACTTCTGAATACCGGCTCCGACTCCCTTGTGGAGGCGGGGTATCGATAAATCATTACGACACTTTTTTCAAAACCCTTTGCCTCTTCACTCTCCCTCTCTATTGCACTGGCAAGCCTTTCTGCAAACCCGGGAACGGATTTGACTGCCGTTTCAATTGCTTGCTGGAATGTTTCAAGTGTCCAGAGTCCCGACCTTGTCTGGAAGGGGCGAGGAAGGAGTTCATTATGGGATTTTTTATCCTCAATTGGTTTTCTGAGTAAAGTCCGGAGAGATACCTTCCCCTGAGCCACATGCGCCATTTCGTGGGCCAGAAGGTGGTCTCCTTCCTTCGTCCAGGGGCGATACTCGCCTTTTTCAAAGATAATATCGTTTCCCGCGGTAAACGCCTTCGCGTTGATTGTATCCGCCGCTCGCTCTGCCGCATGTCCCGTGTGAATGCGGACTCCACTTAAATCGTGACCGAGACTTCGCTCCAGCGGCTTTCTCTGTGCTTCGGATATGTTTCAGATTCTGCAATTACAATTTTGCGGAGTATGCTGTATGAATACATGGAAACATCGCGGAGTATTTTCGATTGGCTAAACTAAAACGTCATATACCATTCAATATAAACTTTACAGCCATTCGAAGATTTCAATGCATCTAAAATGGCATCCATATCTTTATTAAAAAGTATGTGGATGAAGACCTCATCATTTTTGCCGCAGTCGACTTTCTCAACGTGACCCCCTTCGATTCGTATTATTTTCTCTGTGCCTGATGGAACATAAAATTCACCTGTAAATCTATCATCGATCATCAATTGATATTTTTCTATTCCGGCGAAAATTAGATCTCTTTGAACTGCCTGCAAATCCTGGACACGTGTTTCAGGAGAAGTTTTTATTAACAGGGATCCTGGTTTCGATATTAGCAATACCCGATATAAGTCATTGCGTAATATCCTTGTATATAAATTTACGGGCTTAAGCGCGGGATGTCGTGCTATAGTAACAGCATGGCCGTTGATTGTGGCTGATTTGCTATTTATAGTGATCGTATATGGTGGCGTTACAGTATGCCTGCAAGAAAGCAGCATCCAGAGGAACGCTACAATACTTAAATATAGTATATTAATTCCCTTCATGAAATTCTCCTATGGAAATACATTTTTCCCCACCCCTCGTATCGCAGCTCCTGTGGTCTATCCGAATATCTATGCCATGCTCTTCGCGAATTTCATTAATCACATCAATAACCGAAGCCTCGCCAGTCGCCATCCCATGCTGCATTTCTGCAACGTGCGCAAGTTCATGAGCAAGAATCGTATAAAGTGGAGCATCGAAGATTTTATTGCGAGGTCCAATGATTTTTATCGTATCATCTCGGATCTCCGGTCCAATGTAAATAGCTCCCGCGGAACCATGCCCGGGAATCGTTCCATAATTTCCCGGATCGCTGGAATGTCTCGGAGTTGCTTCTTGCCGATTTTCTGGAACAGCCTCAGGACCAGACTGGCGAAATGAAATAACTGTAGGGAAACCATAGCTTGCGACCTCAACTACAAGAGCCCGTCCCCGGGGAGTGGACATGAGTTTTTTGAATGATTCCAGAATTCTTTTTCGGTAGCCCTTCCCATCATCCTGAATATATATCAGACCCTGGTTCGATTTTAATTCGTTCCATGTTTTCATAATTAGAAAGAAATAGTCTTGGTTAAGAATTTGTGTTGTTCGGCTAATTTTATTGGCCCACAAAGTGCTGTATAATAAGGAATAGAAAATATTACTCGGCACAAAAAAATTCCCAATTTCCGTAATGTATGCTTTTCCATATGGAACAGTTCGGCCCGTGACATTTGTATCTTCTTTTCTTTTCGGACGTCTGGAAATAAAGTTTTTCCTCCCCTGTGCCACATGGGCCGCTTCGTGTGCCAGAAGGTGGTCTCCCTCCTTCGTCCCGGGGCGATACTTTCCCTCTCCGAAAACAATATCATTTCCAACGGTAAACGCCTTTGCGTGGATGGCATCCGCCGCATGTTCTGCCGCATGTCCCGTGTGGATCCGGACTCCGCTTAAATCGTGACCGAGACTTCGCTCCAGCGGCTTTCTCTGTGCTTCCGGAAGGGGAGAGCCACTCTCAATCAGGGCGGAGTCCACTCTCTCTTCCTGCTTCGCATCAAGGGTGAAGCCGGATTTCGTGCCGGATGCGTGGATGCCGGTGACTCCGGCCGTCGCCTGTGTGGGAGCGTTTGCGGCGTCACTCCGTCCGGCGTGTGCATCGGCAAATCTTTCCGCCTCCTTCTCGGCCGGACTGTCCGGTGCATCCACCGTTATTCCATGCTTTTTCTTTTTTGCATCTCTTGCGGCAGTCAGCCTTTTGAATGCCATTAGATCGTTCTCTGCGCGAAATATAGCCAGCAGCATGTGGAGTTTCTCTTCCTTGTTCACCCCCGCGTCTGCCATAGCATCATATTGTTGCTGCATCTCCTGTATCTCTTCCGGACTCTTGACAGTAATCTTCAAACGGGCATAATGACGCTCATTGTACGCCTCCCACATACGTGGAGAGACATACGGCACAGTGTGAATATTTGCCGGAAGAACTCTGGAGGTATAGGTATCGTCGACGGTCCTGTATGGAGATGTGGATCTGCTGCTATCCTTACTCTCATTTACTGGCTTGCGCTCCAGTGGTGCGTATTCATATCCCATATGAAAATCCTCAAATAGATTCAGGGAGTGCAGAAATGGTTCTACTCTTCATTGTCCTCATATTTTACAGGATTTATCAATATCGAGCAACATGTTATCAGGTCTCAAATGTCCGATTCTGTCCAATGATTCCGTTTCTGTCCGATATTTTTTTGCCATAAAACATTAAAATCCTTATTGAACGATAAATTAACACAAAATGGGAAATTCTGTAAATACAGTAAGCCAATTTATAATTTGCCGAATGACCGACCACCATAGTCGAACCTACAATCTCTCCCCGGATAGTTCGGCGTTTATGGGGGCGATCGAAGGGAAGGGCTCAGCGGCTAACCGATTGTTATGGGGCATCCGAAAAAGTCGAGTAAATCTTGTTATGTGCAAGTCCTGTCCCTGGAAAGGCGAGCCGCCACCTTGTATCGAGTGTTGCATGGAAATGGGTAACCATCACACGAAGCGTACAGAGAGTAACATGAGAGCCACCAGGGATCTTGTGAATACCAAACCGGCGAATTTTTGAAAGCCCGATTGCAGGTAGAGATGAATTGCACAATTATCATTTCGCATCAGGCGGGAAAAGTATTCCGAAACATCAGAAATAACTTTACTCTTTATGACGGCAATTTCCTGCCTGTCCGGGACCCATAATCGATAGTCTCCTTTACCGAACACCACAAAAGAGACAGATTTTTTCTTGCACACTTGTGTATACGGCCCTACTGTACTCTCAAGTTGGGCGCGCGAAATTTAGGGGGCATCTGAGCCTGGAAATGGCTTGTAACCTCCCATAATTTGGCGTTATATCCCGCGAAGGTGTATTTCAGGGATGATTTCCGGAATTTTACAGGATTTTCCGATATCCAGAGTCAATGAATTCTGGCAACTTTCCTCTAACAAAATTTTCCTTGAATTTGTACAGGTCTATACGTCTGTAATTGTATACATTAAATCAAACCGTGACACAAATGGGAAATATATGCTAACGAAGATTGCATTCAAAATATTGGCTATGTTTAGAGCGTTAATTATATCAATAGCTTTAATGCCGGCATTATTGAAATGGTCGATGATCAAACCAAAAGAGGCTTTCCCATCTCCGATGCTTTACCCACTATCAATAATACTCTCATGCTGGCGGTTGTAGGATGTGACGCTTTTTTTATTCGAGCTCACATCCTGCCACCAATTGGTTTCTTATGATTTCCGGAATTCCGCAATGTAAACAAAACCTGAAGCCGGGAAAAATCATAACCGGTTGCATGGAAAAGAGGACCCTGTATACAACGCAGTCGGAGGTGGATAACTGTCTGGCAGCCATATCTTTGCTGGGAGAAGCCTGTAGAACTGAACCGGGTGTATGCGAAGATAACATAACCTATATTCAGTGTGAAAGCGGTAGTGTCCAGAGTGCCCACTGGGCCGCCTACGCCACATGTGCCTCGACTTTGAAGTCAGAGTTACCTATGCCCATGTTCTTTTTTTGAGAGCCAGCCATCTGCGTCTCCGTGCGAGGTATTCGCACAAGACAATGAAGAAAGCGACAATAGGACCTGTATCAATCATGGAATCATGCACTTTGTTTGTTTTTGATTTTATTTCTTATTATAATCCTGTGATTAACAGACCTATCTGTTTGGCCAGAATGAAATTTTCCAAAGTATTTTTTCCCGAGTTCATAAGGAGAAACAGCATCTTCTCTTTTTTTGATATAGAGGAGGAGGACGCCTTTATTGAAAATGGTTTTCCACTGTATCATTATACGCCGTTTATGTTTATTTGGGAAAATACTTCAATTTCCCTTTTAATTTACTAAAATCCTCATCTTGAGTCCAGAGTGTAGCTTTGTATCGAAGAGACGTTGCCCAAATTATACTATCAGCCATTGGAATTTTCTCTTCAACACTAATTCGAGCAGCAGTCATTGATAAATCCTGGTCAAGATCAATAATCTGTCCCATTTGCATATGAGCAATTGCAGTTAGAGCAATATCTTCATTGAACCCCAGGAGAAGTTTTTTAAAAACTTCATATATTGAAATTGAAGGAATAATAAGATTTTCTGTATCCTCAATTGGTTTTGCAAATAAATTAGCCCTATCTGAATCTGCAAAGTATTCCAGCCATCCGGAGGAATCTACAACATTCAAACTCTGTCTCCTTCTCTTGAGATATCAGTATTGATTCCACGGGCAATACCACGCATTTTTTTCATATTTTGCAGTGGAATTATTTCGATGCGACCATCATAATAAAAAACCTGCACTTCCTGTCCCGGTTTAATCAGATGTTTTTTTCTGATATCTTTCGGAATAACCACCTGATATTTAGAGGATATTATTACAGTGCTCATAAGGCTAGTATAAGGGCAAGATTCAGGTTTGTAAAACAAAAAAACAATCGATCCGCATATTGTTCAACGATAATATGATATATTGATAAAATGGAATAGTGATATTTCTTAAATTTCATTGTTAACATGAATTTGCCGAAGCCCTCTCCCCAGGCTGCGCTTATAATCACTCTCCAGCTGTCTAACCGTTAGGGCCGACCGAGAT
>JBNKQE010000312.1:0-5888 GCA_050295715.1 Leptospirales bacterium | reverse complement strand
TCCATAATCGGTCTTTCTGGAAATCTTCATGTTTTATATCAATTTAAAATGTGTTTATTTGTAAAGGGATTTTCCTCATAATGATTTTACCATATTAAGAAAGAAAATTTATCTTAAGAATTAATTGGATCGGCCGGATTTATACATTGCCCTGATAGCATCAGCATCAAGAGATTTTTCATGTTTTTTTGTATCATTGGAAATCCGGGGATTCTCTTCGTTTCCAGGTCTATATCGACCAAAAAGAACACATCCTTTCATTCCAGGTTCACACATCATGCCGCGAACCTTTTTGCATCCATTTTCCGAATAATGTGGGCAACTCCAACCGCTCATTGGTTCAGTAAAATAATTATAACTAAACAGGCAATCATTAATCCTGTCTTCATTAAAAGAAATCAATTGACAACAATCACACACAATAAATGTTTTTTAAGAAAAACTTATGAACAAATCAAATTTATTTTACAGAATCACATATTTTCTTGCTATACTTTCCCTCCTTTTTTCCTGCAGGTCCGAGGAAATTACACGAAATTCCAGAACTGCGACCCCTCTGAATTTAAACAAGACAAACTCTTCAGATCAGACCCGGCTTTTTATATCTCCATCGCATATTAATGATCTGGTTCCGATTGGCAAATCCGAGTATAATAGAAATGATCTTAAGGATCTATTCAACCTGTTGAAAATAAAGGGCGATGAATATTGCGAAATGAAATTTCATCTGAGCAAATTCGATGAAAAGAAAGCAACGTCATATATTAACAAAGGCAATCTCTCAAAATATAGAAGAACACCGCCCGGTGCCGTTGAGAATCTACGTGCAGGGTGCTGGAATTTCTTTGAAATGAATGACTATCGCCCGGATATAGATTTTCAGCTTGTTCGAAAACTTTACGGCGATACCGAATATGACTGTTACAGCGTTGGTTTCCTGCAACCTTACATGATGAACAAAGAGTTGAATTGCAGTAGTATGACAATGATCGATATAGATTGGAGAATCCTTGAAGCGCATTATCAAACAATACAGTTATTAAAAAACGCAGTTTCCGGCTCCAATCTCAGGAAACTATTAGAAAAAGTAAACTTGAAATGGTTCGCTTACGACACTCCACCCGGATCGAGCAAATTTGCTTTCATGGATAATCTTTGCAGGAACATACAAATCGATTACTGTAATAATTACTTCGCAAACCTTTCCGTGGAAACATTTGAGGACCTGATTTTTCGCTTAAACCTTTCCGCTCTTCCCGACACCCTGTTTCAGAAAACTCCTGAGACTACAAGGATTTTCTTTTTAAGCAATGCAATAGAGGAAGTATATACAACTCCATCTGATTTTAACAGGTTATTGAACCGGGCATTTGAATCATTGAATAAAAATCAAAAAATGGTCTTTATTCATCATGTTGGTGGGTGGAAACAATTTGGATTATATGAACTTGGACATTCAGAAAACAATGAAATGAAACTTCGTACGGTTTGCAGAGATCCGTATGCTTCGAAAGCCCGCAGTCCGGATCCGGAAAAGCCTGTTTATTATACCACGTATTTTGACAGGATAAGTTCCAATTCTGAAAATATAAAGACATGTGGATTCTTGTTTGGAGAACTACAGAAGAAAAATCCAGGTCTTTAAATCGTAAACGAATGGTCACAGTCAAATCCCTTCATTTATAGATGAATATTTAGATTACACCTGATATAAATGCAGTTACAATCAAAATATTCATGATTGCAGAAAACAGTCATTCCGCACATGGTAATGTTATACGAAACAATGCTCCGTCATTTATGTTTTCGACTTCAATCTGCCCGCCCATGCCATTAACGATGGTCCTGCTCAGTGACAATCCAATTCCCGTGCCCTTCTCTTCCCTTGTTGAAACGTAGGGTTCAAATAGTTGATCTATTATACTATTGTCCACGCCCCCCGCATTGTCATATATCTCTACAATTATTTCGTCCCCATCCCTGATAAGTCGCATGACGATATACTTTCCGGCACTGACAGGCGATGCTTGCGCTTCATGAGCATCGCGGGCATTACTAATAATATTCAGTAAAACATGTTTGAATTCATTCAATTTTCCGAGAACCATATATTCACTATTCTCTGAATCATATTCAACATGCAACTTAATTGAATGACCTGAAAGCTGAACTTCCATAAGAGCTGCAACACTGGATGCTGCATCAAAAACATTAAATATTGTGCTGCGCTTGTCCTGGCGAAACAACCCCCTGAAATCATCGATTGTATGCTCCATAAAATCGATTTGCTTCATGGCCATGCTTGAAAATTCTTTCATGTAATTCATATCCAGCTCACCATATTCCATGGCATCTTCAAGATCCTGTACCATAATACTCAACCCGGACAGGGGCTGCTTCCACTGATGCGCAATTGCACCAACCATTTCGCCAATAGCAGCAAGTCTCGATTTTTCAACAAGTATCTGGTCCTGCGCCTGCTTTTCTTTCTCATACTGCAAACTATCACTTATATCCCGGATACTTGTAAGTACTGAAAAGTTATCCTCAAATTTGAATACTGTTGAAGTCAATTCTACCGGTAGAAGCGTTCCATCTGATTTTATCATCTGAATTTGTAGCCTGACAAAATTATCGTGCTTCAACTTGCGAAAATAAGATCTCTTGAATTCTTTATTTACAAAAATAAAATCCGGAAGTGACTTTTTGAGCAACTCATTCTTTGAGTAGCCAAGCATTTCGCATATCTTTTTGTTTACCTCAATAATAAAACCTGGATGGGAGAATTTATTAATTTTGTGAATGATTAACCCATCATTTGCATTCTCGAACAGAAATCTATATTTCTCATCACTGAGAAATCTCTGTTTTCTCAAATTTTCCTGTTCGGTTATATCATTAATCACAATAACAGCGCCAGGTGTTTGGTCCTCCATAATAGGTAAAGCTGATATGTACAGTGTCAATATTACCTTTGTGCCATTTTCAAAGAGCATTCCATGTTTATAATAAATCATTCCTGATTTTGAATCCGATAGTAAGCGATACGGATTAAATGATTCATCGTGCTCACCAGTTATATGATTAATATATGTCCGTCTACTGTTTGAATATTTTTCGATTTTATCATTTTCAAGACGGAGCATATTTCTTGCCGCCGTATTTGCAAAATGGATTTCACCGTCACTGTTTATTTGAAGAATACCAAGTGGGCTGGCATTCATAATTGCCTGAATTAGATCACTTTTTTCCCTGATAGAAATCTCCATATTTTTTAAATCTGTAATATCCTGAAACGTTCCGACAAGCAATTCATGTTCATCGGAATTACTATTTGCATAACGAGCAATTATTCTCAAAATTATTGTTTCGCGATCTCCGGTTATCCTGACGTCAAGGAGATCTTCATTCTTTTTACTTTCTACAGAATTGATAAAAGAGCATAACTTTTTCCACTCTTCCGGGCCCATAAAACTTTTCAGTTTATTCAGACTAATATTTTTTTCATTAATAATTTCAGATAGAAATGGGAAATCGGCATCAATTTGAATTATTGAATCCCCGGATAAATACTCCCATCTCCCTACGCGTGCAATCTGGTTCGATTCCTGCAGGCGAATTTTGCTTTCCGTTAAAGCCTTGTTGGAAGCGAGAAGTTCTGATGTTCTTATTTCTACTTTTTCCTCAAGATGCCTGTTTGTGTCTGCAAGCAACAACTGAATTTTTTCAATTTCCGTGATGTCGGTAAATGCTATCAGGTAGGATCCGGGGTTTGGAGGAAATTTATTTATACGTAATAAAAATGCACGTTCATCCCGACTTGCTACACCAGACATTATGACGCGTGGCTCAATATTATTTGCAACACTTGCAGCAACTTTTCCAATCCATTCTTCATTTGTTTTTGCGAAAATATATCCTTCACGGTTCTTAAAAAAATCACAGACGCATTTATGATTTTTGTAGAACTCATCCATTGAATTAATAGAGAAATAAGTAAGAAAACTTTTATTGGCGGATAATATTCTATCTCCATCGGAGACAACAATCATATCCGGCTGTGTATCCAGAATGGATTGAATGTAATGCGTACGTAGCCTATCAGCTTCTATCATTTTCAGACGATCCGTAATATCACGAAACATGCTTACTATAAATTTATTGGATTTATACTCAACGAGGTTGATTGCAGCTTCAACATTATAGAATGACCCGTCTTTTCTTTTCAATTGTGCAGAAAAGATATCATGTTTCTTTATATTGAAACTTTCTATATAAAGCGGCCAATCATGCGATATTGGACCTGGCTCATTTTCCGTAAGCAATAAATCACTAATTTCAAATCTGGCCAATTCTTCCGCTGTGAACCCAAGTGTCTCCCGGGCTTCACGATTTGATTCCAGGATAGCGCCTGAAAAATAATCCAGAATAAATATTACCTCTTGAGATTGATCCAGAACCTCCCGATAGATAGCTAAACGACTTTCACTTTTTTTCCTCCACTCAATCTGTTTTTGTAAAATATTTCGTGCTTCACGCATCTCATCTATTTGCCGCTGGTTTTCCTTTATTAAACTTTTTAAGTGAGTTATATCATTTAGAAACAACTGGATATTTCCATTGTCAAATCTCAACCCGTGAATCTCAAATGTTCTCCCCGAAATTTCAATGTGCTCAAAATCGATTTTCCCGGAATTCTCCAATGTCCTCTGAATTCTTGACCACACAGATGGCTCAATAAAATTCGAAATTGGCTCATCAATCACCTGACCGGGAAAAATATTTTTTGCACTACTGTTTATCCAGTGGATTAAGTAGTCATCTTCCGTAACGGTCAGTTCCACAATCATGTGCGGAATAGCGTTCATGGACTTACGGGCCTGTTTTAATTTAAATTCCAGGAAATTATTATAACTACCTTCTATGTTTCGAAGAATATCCCTGTTGGTTATTGTGCCGTATAATCTTCCCTCCGCGTTAACAACTATGGCGTGGCGGATCCCTTTCTCCTCCATTACATGCACAATCTCTTCCACAAGGCAATCTTCGTTAATTGTATACACTGGAGATGACATATACCTGGAAACAGGTTCGTTGACTGTTAATTGCGATTCGGTGAGTTTGAGTATATCCGATTCAGTAATAATTCCCACTGGAATGTCAGAGCTTATAACCGGTATCATACTTATGCGGTTTATAACCATAAGCTGAATTGCGGACGAAATAGGATCATCACCATTCACGGTATAGAATACTGATTGTGAGCCAATAATATGTGCAGCTTTCAACTTTTCATGATACGCATATTTCTCAATACTTTTAACCAGGAAATCCTGAGTCAGAATATTTATCAGACGACCCCGATCATCAACAATCGGTATCCTTCTTATATTGTGGTCAATCATAAGTTGCAAAATATACTCAGGCCTGCGATCTTCTCTTGCTGTCACAAGATCGGTTGTCATGAAATCTTTAACGGTAGATGAAAGTGGAATTTTACGATAATAAAATGATATTAAATCTCTTTCAGTAATAAGTCCGACAGGGCGAAATTCCTGATCGCATATGACAACAGAACCATATGTATTTTGTAAAATCCGATCGCGAGCAGTACCAAGAGAGTCTGTCTCCTTGATTACCAGTGTCTCACTTATATTGTTGTTCGGTTCATCCATCATATCTTATTTTGCGACTTGAGTGCAGGGTGATACTATGAAACCGGAATATTCAATTTGAACACAGTCCCTTCCCCCTGTTTACTCGTGACATCAATTACTCCTCCAATCCTGTCCGAAAAATCTTTACAGATAAGAAGCCCAAGACCACTGCCTGTTTCATTCTCCGTACCAGGGATGGCCATACGGCTATCAATTACAAAAAGGCGATCT
>JBNKQE010000311.1:0-5907 GCA_050295715.1 Leptospirales bacterium | reverse complement strand
AATAACTGTGAAGCTCCTTTACACGATCTGTCAGAGCCTCTATAAGCTCCTGCCTGGTTTTCATAATTAAAACACATTCACGATCGTTCTGCAGGCTTCCATCCCAGGTGTAGATAGAGTTCATTCCGTCAATGATATTGGCACAGGCGGCCAGTCTCTCTTTAACAATTGTATCTCCGATACTGCGGGCTTCTTCTGTACTTCCGGTGGTGATGTAGATCATACAGGGATTCATTGCTGAATAATATGAGAGTTCCGGCCTCCGGTCAATCAAAATGCATGGATATTATTTATAAATAAAATTATGATCTGCAGGTTAGCAGATTCATAGTGGTAAGTAATTATCTTTTTCCGGATCGAAAACAGAATGATAAATCTTTTCTGCGGTCAGTTATAAATTATTTGACATGCCGTATTAAAAACCATATACTAATTATGGCGGCAACAACCGCCTCGTATGCGCAGCTAGAAATCACATACATGTTACTTAGAGCCCGGTATATCCGGGCTGATACTTGCTCCAATGAGCCAGACAATATGTGATGGAGGTGTGTGTATGATCTCATTTACCGGCCTGAGTGCGTCCACGGACGACCAACCTTTATTTGAAAATATTTGTATAACTCTTGATAAGGGATTACTTACCTGCCTGACAGGTCCCAATGGCTCCGGAAAAACAACACTGATGGATTTGATATCGGAACAGGCGTTGCATACGGGGTTAAACGTTCAATATTTAACGCAAAAACAGAATGAAACCGGACTGTACTCTCCCGGAGAGTTGCGATCGAAACATGTTTTTCAGGCATTGAGTGATGCATGCGATTATGATTTGCTACTCCTGGATGAACCGGGGAATCATATGGACAGGGAAAACTCTGAAAGGTTCATTCGCGAGCTTCGTAGATTGAGTCGTATTCCTGTACTGATAATAACGCATGAACGAAGATTACTGCGCAGAGCTAATCAGATATTACACCTGGAAAAGGGAAATCTGGAAAAATACGGTGGAGATTACGATCTCTACAGGCGACAACGATCAGAGCATATTCTGGCTCGAAAAAATGATGTTGATGCCGCCGATAAAAGAGCCCGCGAAGCAAAGCGAAAACTGGAAAAATCTATTGAGAGGCAGAGTAAGCGGCAAAAACATGCGGAGAAGTTGAATAAGACGCAAAAAAATCCAAAGGCGCTCGTAAATGCCTGTCGCAATAGAGCTGATAAAACAAAAGCACGGCTTGAAAATTCACACAATAGACTGAAGGGAATTGCCTGTCAAAAATCGATTGAAGCGCAACAGGAATTGATTTCCGAAGGGCGAAGGTTTTTTATAAGACTGAAATCTCCGAAAAATCTTCGATCAGTGCCTGTTATTGCGTTACATGAGTTGAATCCGCGTATACCTGACCACAAAGGGAAAAAACCCTTCCGATATCTATTTAACACGGGACTCTCCTTTCAGCTTGATTCGCGGGAGAGGCTGGCAGTTACAGGAAGAAACGGGAGCGGTAAAACAACCCTTTTGAATGTCATTGCAGGACTGCATAAAGAGTATACCGGTCAGATAGTCTGCGGAGTTCAGAATCTTTATTATATGCGCCAGATCTTCACGGTTCAGCCATTAGAGAGGGTTATAGATTTTCATTTGAATTATATCAGTAATTTCAGTGAGGGCGAATTAAGAATCATGCTGGCAGTTGCCGGTTTTACCGGTGAAAGTGTTTTCAAACGAACAGATACTCTGAGCGGAGGAGAATACTGCAGGTTGCAATTGGCCAGGGCTTCTGTCGCGAACGCGGAGATGTTGCTGCTCGATGAACCGACCAATGATCTGGATGAACTTGCCCGGAGTGAACTTGTAAAAATATTGAAGGATACAAAAATTCCTTACATAATAGTAAGTCACGACGAGGAGTTTCTGGATGAGCTTGAAATAAGTAATAGAATTCGGCTGGATTGAGGGGCCGATTAAAGACAACATGAATGAATGAGATTGTATTAACCAATTACACTGCTGAGCAAGCATAAGGAATACGCGGACTCTATTTTATGCAATCCGACCTTCGTCTGCCAGAGCAAGTATGTTGCTTTTTACCGCAGAATCAAGCCTGCCCGGGGGGGGCTGATTGGTCTACCCTGATTCCCAATCACCGTTACTCCCGATTGCCCGCGCCTGCAAGAAGCACGTTTAATATCGCCTGCGTGAGGCGGCAAACATGAAGTGAGCCAATTACGCAAA
Organism: Leptospirales bacterium; assembly: GCA_050295715.1. Taxonomy (GTDB): domain Bacteria; phylum Spirochaetota; class Leptospiria; order Leptospirales; family Leptonemataceae; genus JBNKQE01. The sequence goes on along the minus strand of JBNKQE010000311.1, from coordinate 3,668 downwards.
TTGAGTATAGTAGGACTCTTCCTGGTCTTTTGTTATTTCGATACCCATTGAGCGAAGCGTTTCGCTGAATATATTCAGGCTTCCCGGAATTGTGAACTCTTCGGCTCTCTTTTGCTGACCTTTTACAAGAGCTTCACTGAGTTTTAAATTCCGGGAAATCTCATAAAGCAGTTCTCCGGCCAGCACGAAATCTTTCTCGTGTAACTGAATACCGCTTTTTCCCATAGTTTCGGGTATAGCCGATGATGAGTATGCAAGTATGGGCAGATCAAAATACATGCTTTCCACGAGAGGAACAAAAAATCCTTCATGTTCGCTCATTGAAAAGAAAATGTGAGATTTGTGATAATACGTATACAGGTCCTGGTCTGAAATTGTACCCGGGAAAAAAATATCATCGCTTAATTCCAATTCATGAATCAGGTTATTCAGCTCTGCTGTATAACCCTTAACTCCTGGATGGAATGAGCCAACAAGAATCAACCGGGAATGCGGCTGTCTTTTCTTAAAGAAGTAGAAGGACTTGATTATATCCTGGTGTTTTTTATTGGGAAAGAAGCGCCCCACAAACAGCACGTTTGTTTTCCCATCATCCAGGAAGTTCAGCCTTTCTTTTGCGCTGTTATTGTCGGAATAATTATGCAGTGGAATTGTGACAGGCATAACTCGTCCCGGCGGGAAGCCCATCTCTCTTAGATCATTCTCATTATATTGTGAATCACAAAGTATTGCATCGAAAATACGCGACATACGTGACAGAGTGTCTCTTGTAAGGTCCAGCTGATTTGCAAGTTCAATGTTGTATGGCCTGACAAACCTGGAAGGGGTCATGTTGTGGTAGATGAGGATGCTGCGTGCTTTGAGTGAATGGATTTGATTCAAAAATCCTGTACTGTAGGAATGGTGGTAGATTAATATAGATCCGCTTTTATCAGAGTATTCTCTATAATGCTTGACTTTATTCGAATCACTTTCGTGAAATTGTTCGCAATATATATCGGATTTATATCCTGTATGACGGAGAAAATCCTGCAGGATTAATGCTTCGTTCGATATTGCATCTCCCGAGCTGAAACCCGCACAGAATTGGTCAATGTGTATGTCCTGTCCCAATGATAACCTTTGATTAATGTTTTTTACGAATGCTCTGACAGTCGGGATTCTCTCTATGGATCCTGAGTCTGTCTTCGCAATCAGGAGCTTCAGAAACAGCCTTCGCACATCGCTCATAAGTGTTGTATACTTCTTTAGCGGTTTCTGCATTGCCCTGAGGATTTTGAAAGACACTCAACTTTCCGATGAGTGAATACTGTCCCTTGTGACATAGATCTCTATCCATTCTTCCAATAATTTGATCTCGAAAGTCCGGATTTCCTTTCATTCTATTTTTGACATCATCTTTCAGACATTCAACAATTGCTGTGCAGAATAGATCTGCATTTTTTTGATATGTTTCAACAATAGCGGGATCCGGATCCGGAGATTTTCTGGAGCACATGACCAGAGAGGTTATCATGATAAGTCCTGCAACTGATAATAAAAAATTTCGTAAATAATTCATATCTAAACTCTATACACTGTATTCTAGTCCGAATAATTACAAATCAACAGGTCTCACTTAAATTCGCCAGAAACTTTTTGGGGAAAACCGGTGATTACACAGACGAAAAAAGAATCCATATTTTTTACTGTGAGACTGTCAAAGTGAGTGTTCCCCTTTTTTCGGGCAAGTATTATAACCTCCGCTTTCAGGGGAGCATCGTTTCCTGATTTTGACTATCGGTTATGTTACTTCGTATGGTAGACCAGAAAAGGAAAAAAGAAACCCGTACGTGTATCATATATGTCAGATCCCGTAACTTGCTGCTTGTTCCTCACAGGATTAACTATACCGGAAAGGTTACTGTAATTATTGTCGGGATCATTACCGGGAAAATTCCAGCCGGATGTATCCATCCACGAACGAAACAGCAGCGTTAGACCGACACCGGCTCCTGGGCCGGCCAGAAACAAGAGCCAGAGAATTTTCCGTATGGCCAGGTATAACGGAGCCTTTTTTCTTGAACCCGAAAACGGAAGTGCGAGCCAGTGCGCCGGAAGTGCGACAAGAGTCATATATACTCCGTTTGCATAGCTGAGCAGTGTAATATCTCTCTTTATCAATTCAGAAAAAAGATCATGAAGCACAATGTCTCTGCTCTGGTCAGAAATACTGTTTATCAGGCCTCCGGTTAATGCAACCAGGCTCCCGCGGCCCAATGATCCAGCCATGAATAGATTTTTTTCCCTGGATTGAACCGTAAAAATCGAAGGAAGAGGAAGATCTGGAGAACCGGATGTCACCTCGGCCAGAATGGAATAGAACCTGTATGTATCTTTTCTTCCTGCATGAACAACGCCGAGAGGAAGCACAAGTCCCACCATTTTGTGTGGAATTCGAACGAAGAGTGCTCCTCCTGCAAAGCCTGCCACTGCCACAGTAAAAGCGAGAAACATAACGCCTGTACGGCATACTTCCTGATTTTCACAGATTACAACGGTATATAATAGAAAATAAATCCAGAGTCCTGAAGCAACCGGGCTTAGTATAGCACCTGTAATACCGAGCATCTGCAATATTCTGATTTTCCGGTATTTGCTAATTATTCCTTTTATAGAATAAAGGTGATATTTCCCCATAATTTTGCTTTTCCTTATTACCGCAGCAGATGTCAATGGCAGTCAGTTATGGACACCTCAACATCGCGTATAAAAAATTTATCTCTGGTAGCACTGCTTTTTGCCGTTTCCGGTATTATTCTGGCTACCCTTTTGATTTGCAAACATGTATTTCCCGATTTGTGCTCCCTGTCAATGGGGTGCGATCTATCCGGTGTAGATGGTTGTGCCCGTCTGGGGGCAGATCCACGGTCGAAACTCTTTGGTTTTATACCACTGGCCATTCCCGGATTTTTCTACTATGTATTTATGTCTCTCCTGCTTTTCCGGGTCGGAAGGGTAAAAGGCAATGACCTGACCGGATTGATTCAACTTCTTTTAATGCTTGCTGTTTTCGGTGTTGTGACGGATTCCATTCTTGCTTACATAAATTTTTATGTTATGCCTGTTCCCTGCGTTTTATGTGCTTATTCTTATGTAAGTACTCTGGGAATTTCAATTTCTGTATTAATGATGTATTACAAAGGTGGAAAACCGGCTGAAGGAGATGATATGAAACTACTTGGAAGGGCTATTAAGTCGTCTATTGTCCCGGGCGGCATATCACTTGTCGCAACAGTAGTTGTTCTTCTCGGTTTCTTTACAGCACAGCTGACAGCAGGGCCCTCTCTTCCTGAGCAGGCAGGAGTCAGGCTACTGCCTCCCGAAGAGGTGAAATCATTTATTAAAGATATCGATTATCTGAAGAAATATGATATTCCGGTACGCGGGCTGGATAATGTTGAAGGTCCTTCTTCAGCATATATAGTCATTCATAAATTTGCTGATTTCAGATGTCCGCATTGCTATCATGCCGGAGAGGTTCTTCAACAGGCTCTTAAGCGCTGGCCGGGCCGTATCCGAATTTACTACAGACATTTCCCCCTGGACGGGACTTGTAATCCTCTTGTTGGACGCAAGCAGGAGGGGGCCTGGTCGTGCAATGGTGCCCAGGCAGCCCTCTGTGCACC
>JBNKQE010000310.1:0-5911 GCA_050295715.1 Leptospirales bacterium | reverse complement strand
CCACTCCTCTACTCGTTATTGTATTATCCTGCAGCAGTATAATCGACAACGAGAATAGTGAAAGACCCGGCTGGTTTTACGAAGGATGGGCATGCAAACCCGACAATAATAGATCTCATGTGAACCCTCTGGAAAACTGTAAGGAGGGTGAAGAAAAGGATTACTTTTATGTTGGAGTTACAGGAAGCGCTTCCGATACAGCTATCCAGCGAAACTCGAGAGCTATGAAAATGTCAACCTGTGTGCAAAGTGCTACCGATCATATAAAAGAGTATGGACTATCAAAAATACTGCTCAAGCAGGTTAGACTCTACAGTGCAGAGAATCAAGGAATGCTGGATGAGAACGAAACGGTCCAGATACTGAAAGGAAGAATAACAGGTACCGGTCTTTACAATTGCTGCGATCTGGACCCTCAAACAAATCAGTGCAGGAGTTCAGGTGATACTACGGATTTCAGCGAATGTATGTGCACCGGATTTTATAGATTCCCCGGCGGTAAAGAGGAGTTTGAACAAACTATCGAAGACGGTCAGTAAAAATATTATATTACCCGGAACGCATCATGGGTGAGGATCCGGTTCTCGGATCACAAATGAAATAAAAACTGTATATTAGCGAAGCCTTTCGCCTGGCTTTGACGAACCATGCGGAGTTCGACGGTTTTTACGTTTCTTTCTTGCCTGACTCGTTTGTATTAACTGTCGCGCCGGCAGCCTCAACTGCTTTTTTTCTTATTCGATCATCCTATCCTATGCGTTCACTTCAATTTTTGATATTAAATGAGTAGATTCGTTTATCCTGTGCCCGGTCGGAATCCTGATAGATTGTCAAACAGGGGGAATTTTACATCCCCCTGAAACGATTGGAGAGATCAGCGAACGGGTTCCCCAATCCACTGGCTCATATTTTGCTTCGGCAGTCGACTTTTTCTCCATTCCATCCAGCTTCCCAGATAGACACTTACCTGCCTGTAACCGCAGCGACTTAGCACCAGTGCCGTCGTCGAAGAACGGGCACCATTAAAATCATACAATACAGTTGGCCTTTCCTGGATCAGTCCGATCTTTCTAATATCCGATACAATCTCATTTTTATTCTTGAGATGACCATCCTGATCATACAGTAGGCGCCAATCCCAGTTCAGGGATCCCGGTATTCTTCCACAGATACTTCCCTGCTCGAAATTCGTCATTCGAGGGATATCACCACTGTATTCCTCGGGAGTCCTTACATCCAGCAACTGCACTCGAGTAAGGTTCTGCTGCACCTGATTGATTGTAGAAATCCCTTTTATATCCAGGGGTGTCTTCATCTCTTCTCCGGTTATCTGACCGGCACCTGTCCCCAGCATATCCTGTGGAATCTCGGAAAACTTATGTGACAGGATACGAACATCCTTAACACCGGCACCAATTAAAAACCATGCCATACGCGTCGCATACATTCCAACGCCTTCATCGAAGATCGTTACGGATGTCTTATTCTCACTCTCAATCTTCGCCAGCACTGCGCTTAAAAAGCCAGAGAGTCTACCCATAGATTGAGGTCCCGAGCCAAATGGCTTTTTTACAAAGGCAGCTCCAAACGCACCTTCTACAGTAGAGTTCACATAATGACTCTCAGATCGACAATCCAGGAGGAGCGACTCGCCGTCAAAATCCTCAGTTAAAAAATTCCAGCTCAACATACCTCTAAACCTTAAGCAAGCCTAATTGACTTGTACTTCCCCCTGCAGTCTTTCCGACCACGAAGATTAGCAATCAGTGAGAATATAATCAGTGTCAATCACTTCAACCTGATTTTTTTCCGATTGGCATTCTTTTTTTTATTATTCGAAAATAACAATCAAACACAATACTAAAGACCCAAAATTAATTTTCAGATCCCGGGAATCGACGTTTGAACACGCTGCAATCATTAACATTTTAACTGAATTCAAATTCTATAGAGACGTCTTTCAGAAAAATAATTACAAAAATAGACCAGTTACAGAAAATTACATTTTCAATCTCTTCCTCATAGCCCGGGCCAGATCATCTGAATAGATATAAGCGCCGCATCCTGATAAATGTGTAAAATCATGAAAGGCTCCAGCGGGTAGACCCTTTTTATAACCATAGATTCCGGCAGAAGAATCCAGCAGGACTCTCTTTATTGCTCTGTCCGCTTTGTTTTTCGCATCAGCTTCGCTGACCAGATTATACCACTCCGGAGCAAGAGGTATCCGGATCAATAATACCTGCACATTCCTCTCCTGGAGCAGAGCAAGCATTCGTCTATATGACTCAATTGCTTCATCTCGAACCTGAAAGTTGGGTTTAACCGGTAGCAGAGTCAGGTCAGTCTTTGTATCACACGGGGGTCCTGCTGGTTCTGAGTAACTATTCCAGGTCCAGTATCCGGAATATTTTGATGTTATACTCAATATCTTCCGATTGTTATGTAAAGACCTATCAATATATCCATTTATTTCGATACCATTATTCTGCATTCTCTGAAACCGAGGTACACCTATCAGCTCCGGATTTTTTATTATCCAGGAGTGCGGGAGCCCCGACTCAATATCCGAAAAAGATAGCAGAGGACGCAGTCGTTCATGCACACGTAATGGTGGTAACAGCAACTGCAATATATGATATGAATCATTCAGTGCTTTACGAAGAATATGGGCATGATGATACAAATCATCTGCAGAAAGGTAACCGGGCAACATCGTTTGTCTGTAATAATCGATGAAAGCACCAAAATTATCACTGTCCAGGACACTGTATGGTCCAATTCCCAGTACAACAAATCGAATATGCGGAGATTTATTCAGAACCTGCTTTAAAACAATTTCCATTCCTTCTGGCTGAATGGCAGGCAATCCAAGGTTCAATCCGTGCAGGCCGGTATACTGTTCAATACGACCTGGAAGGATGGCTCCCATAACCTGTGAGTCTCCAATATAGACAACATCATACTCAGAAATGGGCTGCTGCTCTATCTGATGAAGTTTGGTACGCCAGACAAAAATATCCGGGCGATCCAGCAAGCGGGTCTTATCAAGAATAAAGAATGGAGATATCCATAAAATGAACAGGATACCTCCGAAAAGATACAGGTGTGCACGATGCATGAAATTTCAGGTTCCGGGCTTTCCTAACATTCTAAACATATTTTTCTTGTATGCCTCGACTCCCGGCTGATCGAATGGGTTGACTTCCAGCATATAAGCGGAAACTCCGCATGAGTATTCATACATGTACATCAATGCCCCGAGAATTTTTTCATCAATAGAAGGGACCTCCAGCCGGGCGACAGGAACACCACCAGAATGATGCGCCTCCATGGTTGCCTTCAAAGCAATTCGATTGATTTCATTTAATTCTCTTCCAGCCAGATAATTCAATCCATCACCATCGTGTTCTTTGGAAGGAACTACAAGTGATCTGCTTGATACTACATCGATGACCGTTTCAAAGATAGTTCGCTCCCCCTCCTGAATCCACTGTCCCATGGAATGAAGGTCCGTTGTCAGATCCACGGATGCTGGAAATATACCACGATTCTCTTTACCCTCAGATTCGCCAAAAAGCTGCTTCCACCATTCGGAAAAATGATGGAGTGATGGTCGGTAAGATGCCATAATCTCAATCTTCTTTCCTTTGCGATAGGCTGCATTTCTGTAAGCGGCATAAGTTACAGCCAGATTTTCACTGTTTCCCGACCTGAGGATTTCGCGCATCTCGCGGGCACCTTCAACAATTTTTTTTATATCATAACCGGCTGCGGCGATGGGAAGCAATCCAACGGGTGTCAGAACACTGTACCGCCCGCCCACATCATCAGGGATTACAAATGTTGTAAGACCTGCTTCATCACTGAAGTGACGAAGACTCCCTTTACTTGCATCAGTAGTTGCAAAAACAAGATTTTTCAACTCTTCCGGTTTAAACCTTGAAGAGAGACTCTCCCAGAGCATACGAAATGCAAGCCCTGGTTCCGTAGTTGTTCCACTTTTTGAAATAACGTTTACACTGAACCGTTTTGATGAAAGCTTATTGAGAAGACCTGCATGATAAAACGAGTCAAGATGGTGACCAGCATAATAGATGGGAAGTCCCTGCCCGTCAGGTGGAGTAAGTGCATCAATCACAGCACGAGCACCCAGATAAGATCCCCCTATACCGACTACAACCAGTGCATCGCTCTTTTTAATTGCATCCGCTGCATTCTGAAGATCGGAAAGATGTTCCGCAGTTATGTTTACAGGCAGATCCAGCCAGCCCAGAAAGTCATTTCCCCTTCCTGATCCGGTTTCAAGTATCTCTCGAGCTTTTCGGGCATCAGCCAGGGATGATTCATCGATAATACCATCGGCAAACGCAAGATCCAGTTTTATATCTTGTACACTCATTCAATTCCGTCCTTAAAAAAACTCTCACCTGTTTGAATACAGGTATATACAGTAGACTTATAAATGCAACGGGAAACTACTCAGACTTGTCGTCCTGTAACAATTTCTTATTAAAGATATCTTACTGAAATGATATTCAAGAATTATCGCAAATATCTCTCAATACTCCTGGCGGCCACAGCCCCCTGAGCGGCGCTTACGATCAAGGAGGGATCCAGTGGACAACAAACATCACCGGCAGCCCAGATTCCAGGATGACTTGTTCTTTGCTCCTTATCAACAACAATATAACCTCGTTCATCCCGCTCACAAATATCCTGGACAAGATTACTTACAGGTTCAAATCCAATCTTAAACAGGATAAGATCAGAGTCCAGTGACGTAAGAGTATTCCCCTTCTTTATTATCGCTCCCGATACATCTTTTTTGCCTGTAATTTCTATTACGACAGAATCATAATGAATTGTTACATTGCCTTTCCTTTTGATACTCTCAATGAACTCCGGACGTGCGGCAGCCTTCGTTTTTCGGATAATTACATCAATTGACCCTGCATAATCAGAAAGAACTGAGGCATTTTCAAGAGCCCCATCACCTCCACCGACGATAACTATACGCTTGCCGGCAAAATCCGCAGGTTTTGAGGCTGCTGAATAGATAACACCATTCAGGCTTTCACCGATTAAATGCAATTTACGTCTCGCTACTCCAGTGGCGATTAGAATGGATCTTCCATGTACATCTATGTCATTTAAGGAGACTTTTCCGGGCACAATTCGAGTTACAGTAACATTATTCATAACGCTCCCGCCGGCATCCCGGTACTGTGCATCGATAAAATGGGCGAGATCTCTGGAATTCCCTGTCCATCCTGGATAATCGGGAAAGGTTCTATCCAGCTCCCGAAGTGTTCCTCCTGCAGATTCTTTATTATCCAGCAGAAGTGGTTTGAGCCCCAGTCGAAGACACCAGAGTCCGGCGCTGATTCCTGCCATTCCCCCACCAACTATCAAGCAGTCATAAGTTTTGGTTGTCTGTTTCTCTGTCATGATGCCAATCCCGGTCATGAATTTATATGTCCCAAAAAAATATTTTTTATGGGGGGAAATTTCCTCGCTGAAGACCATATTCTGTGATCCGGCAGACTCCATAAAATAAGAATTAATCAATATTACGATAAAGAACAAAGTCAGTAAACAGGTCAAAATAGCATACAATTCATTAATTTGGTCGAAATGGAAGAGAAATAAGGCTCTACGCAACCACTTTTTCACGTTTTAATACCGCCATTTCTCAAGTTGGCCGATATTATTACCCAGAGGACTCCCGCACAGGTCGAGCTGTGCGCTTTTAACGAATGAATTCGTTTGCAGGATGGTTACGCTGATGTTAAATTTAATGGTAACAAAGATAAGAATCAGATTATATACAACCCTGGTAATTGTTTCCATGCTTGTTTCATTCAGCGAGGTTGCCGCACTCGGAACATCAGCCGAGGGCTGGGCCATC
>JBNKQE010000309.1:0-6012 GCA_050295715.1 Leptospirales bacterium | reverse complement strand
CATGAACTGTCCACGAGATAAATCGCCTCTAAATAAAAAAATTTATGAAGATGCTATAGAAGTCGATGAGTGTTCTACCTGTGGTGGAATGTTTTTACATAAAGGTGAACTGGAAAAAATCCAGGAGACTATTGATAATGACTACGTGGGCCAGTATTCGCGTTTTGAGGATCATATTGGTCAGGCTTATGCAGCTGCCCGTCAAAAAGCACTGGGAGATATAAAGTGTCCTTCCTGTGATTCTGAGATGAGTTCCCGTGAATACGGATATTGTTCTCAGATTTTCATTGATGGCTGCCCTCATTGCGGAGGCGTGTGGCTGGATAAGGGAGAACTCGAAGCACTGGAAGTATTCTTTGAAAAAGCCGGTCTGGAAACAGGACGAATGCGCCTCAGTTTTTTTCAAACCGCGAGAGACCTTTTTCGCAGATAATATAAAAAAATATAAATTATAGTGGTGCTGCAGTCAATGCAATCGCACCTAAACTCTTCTCGCATACTTGCAATATAATGTTATACAGGAAGACGAAGCGGGATCATCCCGGACTTTGTAAATCCATATCTGTAATAAAAACGGATTGCTTTATCGTTATCAGACTCCTGATTAAAAAGTATACTTAAAAGTTTCGATAATTCGGACACATCATTTTCAGTTGCTTTTTTGATTTCAATCTGATCCACAGGAATTCCTTTCAGTGAAGATCAATTTAGACAATATTATTCATAGCGCAAGTGGTTTTGATAAATAATTATCCATTCAGAATTGTAATAATAAATAACTTTTGTATTTTGAATTACAGTGTTATAAAAAATGCATCAGCAGATGTGCTGAATATCGTGAAGATAATGAAATTGCATACAACTTAACTGTCAAAGAAATTGTATGCAATTTGTTAATTGAAGTTATGCTGATTTATCGGAAGCTTGCTTTTCAGTATTTTTTCAATCTGTGCAATAGCTCCCATCTCTTCTCTACCAGCAAATGTATATGCTATACCGGTTTCAGCGGCACGTCCGGTACGTCCAATTCTATGAATATAGATCTCCGGAGTCACTGGAACATCATAATTTATTACATGTGAAATACCAGATATATCAATGCCCCTTGACGCAATATCAGTTGCAACAAGAATATGATATTTTCCCTTCTTAAAACCCTCTACTGCATTTCGTCTCTGATTGATAGAAAGGTTTCCATGTAACGAAGTTGCTTTTAACCCTGTTTTCGCAAGTTTTTGCGCCAGATTTTTCGCCCTGTGCTTGGTTCTTGTAAATATCAGAGTGGAAAATGAGTTTTCTGTTTCAATGATATGCTGTAAAAGCTCTGGTTTCCTTTTTTCGGGAACAGGGTATATCGAATGAGCAACCTGTTTCGTTGCTTCGCGGCGATCAACTTGAACCTTTAACGGGTTATTCAGTATATTTTTCTGAAGTTTTTCAATCTCAGATGGCATAGTCGCTGAGAATAAAAGAGTCTGCCTCTTGCGCGGTATTGCGGCTGTAATCTTTTTAATGTCCGGGAAAAATCCCATATCCAGCATCTGATCCGCTTCATCCAGAACAAGAGTTTCAAGATTGGATAGATTAATAAAATTACGATTCATTAGATCAAGTAACCTGCCGGGACAGGCAACAACAATATCGACACCTTTATCAAGCTGCTCTATCTGTCGCGCCATGTTCACTCCGCCAAAAATTGGCAGACTTCGCACTTGAAGCTTTCTACCAAAGGTATCAGCTACTTTATGGATTTGTTCGGCAAGTTCTCTTGTGGGAGTCAGTATTAAGGCTTTCACACCCTGTTTCTTTTTCGACGTAATTATATGATGCAGTATCGGTAAAACAAAAGCCGCCGTTTTACCTGTTCCAGTTTGCGCAAGGCCAATCACATCTCGTTTTTCAAGGATGATAGGAATTGCCTGGAGTTGAATCGGAGTGGGTTCCTTAAACCCGAGCGTATTAGCCCGGGTTGTTAGATCGGAATTCAGGTTTAATGAATTAAATCCCATTACCACTGCCTGCCACGGTTTCCACCGCCTGCTGGCTTTGGTTGTGCTTCGTTAACTTTGATCTCTCGACCGTTAACTTCCTGGCCGTTCAGTTTAGAAATTGCCTTAATGCCTTCATTTTTTGATGCCATTTCGACAAATCCAAAACCTTTTGGACGACCTGTATCTCGGTCCATAATAATAGTTGCACTGACAACTTCTCCGAATTCTGAAAAAAGCTCGTGAAGTGAATCGTCAGTTGTACTGTAATCGAGATTTCCTACATATAGTTTCATAAAATACTCCAGGTATTATTTATTAGTTGAATGATATTGGATTGAAAGGAATAAAAACGAGCCGGTTAAGCTATTCAGAAAAGTTAACAAGGAAGTGATATATTCGAGAAAAACTAATTCAACTGACTGGAATGTAAGTCATTGTTGTTAAAATGTCAAGTAAAATAAAGTTATTGTTTATCATATAACTATCAGGCGAAAAAATGAGAGGATAAATTTATGTTATTTATTACCTGAGCGGGAACATATGAATGGGGATTCTCAGTCGTGTAAGCCGTTGGAAAATCGTTACTGAATCCAATAATATGTAGTTTCATGAAGTTTTACATTTATTGTATGATATTTCGACATGTGAATAAGTTCATGCCGAAGTTATTCACATATATGATTGAATTATTTTCGTATTCAGGAAACCGGAGAGAATTTCTATTTTACTTTAAATTGGTTGGCCATCTTTTCCAGCAGTTCTGCCTGAACATTGAGTTTCATGATGAGTTTTGAAAGGTCTTCGGAACTTACTCCCACGGCCTGGCTGCGCTGACTGACTCCCTGAATATCATCATTAATAAATTCCATTGCCTTCTTCTGGTCATGGGAACGGCTTTCAATCTCTTTTGCAATCTCGGTTACTTTCTGAGTATTAACGCTGATCGTTCCAGCCTGTTCCAGCTGTTCCTGGACAGAGCCCATCATTGATGTTGTTGACTGATCTATATGTGTTACACGCTGGATTATATCGGAAAAGTTTCCCGCGGATTTGGAAAATTGATCGGATCCATTTTGAACAGCTGTGTTGGTTAGCTTGATTAAACTTTCAATTTCTTTAACACTCTGTCCCGTTCTGTCCGCAAGTCTTGATATTTCATCTGCAACCACCGCAAATCCACGGCCGCCTTCTCCGGCTCGAGCGGCTTCAATTGCAGCGTTCAATGAAAGGAGGTTTGTTTGATCGGAAATATCCGTGATCAGACTTATTATCTCGGTAATGCGATCAGCCTGTTTCCGAATTTCCTGCATCGCTTCTACAGCCTGATTTATATTATATTCACCGACAGAGGCTCTTTCCGCAGACTCTCTTGCCATACTCTGCAGCTGTTCCATCTGTTTCGCCATCTGTTCCATTTGTGTCATCATAGCCTGACTGAATTCTCGGTTCTTTGCAACGTTTTCTGTTTGTTGCTGAATGATTGCGACGACATGCTCGGATGAAGAAACGAGTTCATCGATGGATGTCGATGTTTGTATAGTCGATGACAGCTGGTTTTGGGCAGAATTCATGAGTGTATCAATATGCTTGGACAGCATTACCGAAGTGTAGCCTGTATTATCTGCTGCATCCAGAATTCTTGAAGTAAGACCTCTCATATTTATTCGCATTGTATTGATTGCATTCAGTAAATCGTTTATTTCATTATTGCCGTCAATATGAATCATACTGGTCAGATCGCCTTCAGACATACGATATGCAGTATCAATTATGTTTTTGAATGGTTTAACAAACTGTCGAGTTTGCAGCATGATTATTATAAATATGGAAAGGGTACTGAAAAAGAGTGCTCCGAAAACTATAAGCAGCAAAATCAGATCATCATCATGACGGCTTGATTTTATAATTTGAGCAGATTTCTCTCTAATGTCCTGAAAATGAGATATATACTTCCTGCCAGATTCAGCATTGGAAGAGATTGTATCACCTTTATAATTGTTCCAGCTCCCAATTATACCTTTAAGTCGGTTTAAATGATTGATGAGTTCCGAAATTTCTATTGTTGTATTTTGAGATTGTTCATTCCACTTTCGAATCAGAGTATTAATTTTATTAATCTCATTTTTATCATCCGGTAGATTGTAATCTTTGAATTGTAATTCAAGATCGTAGCTAAGTTTGATCAGTCCTCTCTCTTCTTCTACGGCTCTGGCACGTTCTTTCCAGCCATAAAATATCAATCCCATTATGAGTGAGAGAAACAATAAAAAAAATGTCATTGTTGCAAGAAGCTTATTTGAGATACTAACACTGCGCTTTCGCTTTTTCGTGAGGAACCTGGGAGGATTGTCAAACTGCCGATATAGTTTTTCAGCATTCTGAATTTCGGAGGTTGTTGGTTTAAACCTGTTCGAGAGGTAACCTACCAATTTGCCATCTTTGCGAAGTGGAGAGACTTCTGCTGCTACCCAGTAAAAATCCCCATTTTTACATCGATTTTTTACAATTCCTCGCCATGGATTTCCTGCTTCAACGGTATCCCATAGATCTTTAAAAGCCCAGGGAGGCATGTCCGGATGGCGAAGAATATTATGAGGTTGTCCGAGCAGTTCCTCTTCCGTATATCCGCTTATTCGTATGAAGTCACTACTGGCATAGGTAATAATTCCTTTGAGATCGGTTTCGGAGAGTATAATATCACTCTCTTCAACTTTGACTTCTTTATCTGTTACGGGGAGGTTTTTTCTCACTTTTCAATCCTGATCGGTTTCCGGTACAACTTTCTAACCTGTATTCATATTGGATACAGTAAGCCTTTACTGGTAACGAAAAATATAAATTATTTCATTACACTGAATATAATATAAATTAACCAGTGATCAAAAGATGAATGTGGATTTTCGTTGTCTACTTTTCTTTAATCTAAATGTATTCTGACATCGTATAATCACATAAAAAATTCCTCTTTTGATATTTCTGGATCTGAATGTGGGGAACAATTTGCACGAATATGGTCGGCGGACAGGCCGGCTCTTGAGGGCAGCTATCAGGACTAATTGACTTGACGGTTTGTCCGATAGCAGGTTATATTCATATAACCTGCTATCGGATTATAAAGTAAGACAAAAGCTTTTCAGTTTTAAAGGCAGGAGAAAAACCTATGAGAAATATTTTACAGAAAACAATTGGATCATCAGCAATACTCTTTGGAGTAATCACTCTCATATCAGGGGGGAGAGTATTGTTTGGAGGAACGGATGCATATAACTCGGCAGGGAATGTGGTCCCATTTGTATTATGGTTCAATTTTTTTGCTGGATTTGTTTACGTTATGGCGGGATTATCCATTCTGCTCAATCATAAACTGAAGACAATACTCAGTGGCTTTCTTGCAATAGCAACACTCGCAGTCTTTGCGCTCCTTGGCGTCGCTATCTGTCTGGAAACTCCATATGAAATGAGAACCATATATGCGATGACCTTTCGAAGCGGATTCTGGATTATGGCTCTGTTTTTTACCCGGCAAAACACTACTTTGCACGGGTCAGACTGAATACCATAAAAGACAGAACTCCAACTGCTGCGAAAAGAACACTCCATAAAATATAAGGAGTCATATTTTCTTCCGAAATTTTGATAATACGATTTCCAGCAATTGGTTTTCCAGTTTCAGAAGTATATATTGTCCAGTCTTTATTCCAGGTGAGGTTATTTCTGAAAGGCCTTTCAATTAAATCCGGATTGCCATAGGCAAGGCGAAATGGTTCATTGCCTCTGCGAAGAAAAGTGATATACGCAGGTTCATACTTAAGCGATAGTCCCGGAATCTCTTTACCAAGAACAATATTTCGGTTATGAATTTTGATTTTAATATATCGCCCGCAGTGAGGCTCAACCATTATTGTATCCTGCATTTCCAGTTTTCCGGAATTCTGCAGTCTGTGAACTACGCCCCGGCCACACTCCCGCCATTTCAGTTGTGACGCATCTTTACCGTAGGCAATGACAGGAAAAGATACAT
>JBNKQE010000308.1:0-6029 GCA_050295715.1 Leptospirales bacterium | reverse complement strand
GCAAACAATACAGGGAGATTCTCTCGCTACGGCCAACAAGCAGAAACGATTTACGAATCCTGCTGCTGGAACGGGGCTTTGTGGACAGACCCGATCTTCCCGAGGTCGATCATGCGCTGGAAAACCCGGAAGAGAACAACATGGCTCCTCTCTCGCCTGGGACGCGAAGCCCTGATATGAAAAAGCTGCAGGAGATGGCGCGCAAGGTTGCCCATACGGATACAACGGTCCTCATTCTCGGGGAATCGGGAGTGGGGAAAACAAGACTCGCCAGACAGATTCACATGCAAAGTCCGCGAAAAAACGGACCCTTCGTAACCGTTTCCTGCGGAAGTATTCCTGAGACAATGCTCGAGTCCGAACTTTTCGGAGTGGAGAAAGGCGCTTTTACCGGAGCCCTTCGCACAAGAGAGGGCCGCTTTGTAATGGCCAACGGCGGCACTATATTTCTTGATGAGATTGGCGAACTGACACCGGCTCTGCAGGTAAAGCTTCTTCGCGCCATTCAGGAGAGAAAGATAGACCCTCTGGGCTCGAGCGAAGAGATCCTGGTCGATGTCAGATTGGTGACAGCCACCAACCGCGATCTGGAGAAAGAAGTCGAAAAAGGGAATTTTCGTCAGGATCTTTACTATCGACTGAATGTGGTATCTGTTACTGTGCTTCCCCTGAGAGAGCGAAAAGAGGACATCATACCGCTTGCTCTCTACTTTCTTGAAAAGCTAAGATTGAAAGATAGCGTAGAGTACAGGATTACCGATCCGGAGGTCCCGGCGGTATTGCTGGCCTATCCCTGGCCCGGAAACATCAGAGAACTGGAAAACTGCATGGAGCGAATGGCCGTGCTATCACACGAGGGGGAGATTCGCGCACACGACTTTCCTCCGCGAATACTCCATGAGATCCACTATCGCCCGGGAACCATGGACACGGATTATATGCAACACCTTCCCCATGCCGAGATTCCACCGGGACTGCTCGACTTCACCCACCCCGACAGGCCGGACCGAAGCGAAAAAGATCAAGATGAGCTGGATTTCCAGAGTCTCAAAGAGATGGAGGAGTTTCACATTCGCAAAGCCCTGAAACTGACCTCGGGCAGTATTCTTCGTTCTGCCGAGTTGCTGGAGATACACCGGAACACCCTCTCTCGAAAACTTGACGATCTGGGGATTCGCGTGGCCGATTACCGGAAGTAGTAGAGAATTTTTACGTTTTAGTATTAGCCAGAATAGAGTGAAACCTGATGTATATGTTCTGACAATAACTCTCTATTTTTGATTTCTCTTCTACCCTGTTATAGAATCACAATCAATCATCGCCTCGGCAGATTCACAGAATCGATCGAACCCTCCCCGCAATAGAGAATAGCCACCCTCCTTTTTTGTTGTAACAATAACAGACCTCATCCCAAAAACTCATTCTACGGGCAAATTGATAGAAAAAAGAATCAAAAAATGGAGGATTTCAACCGACGGATAAAGTGATGCGGGAGGAGTGAAATGACATCAAGCAGCACAGCACAAATTATCGATGAGACAATACTTGCATGGGACATGTATTGTGCAGGTGATTTCGAAGAGATAAAGAAAAACTTTCAGGCCAGCAAGAACGAAGAAATCAAAGATATATTATTACTGGCCAATCTGGAAAAAAGTAGAGCAAGACATCCTGTGATGCTTGCCGATCGCAGCCTTTTTTCTCCACTGGTGGCAGCTATTGCCGCTTATAATAGCGGGGATCACTCCACAGCCTGTGGAATTCTCGGGGACTGGTTGCTTAACAAAAACTTTTTTTCGGCAAACATCATGGAGAGGTTCGTGGAGGCAGCTGATCGCACCGGTGACTATGAGACGATGTACCGGGTTGCGACAAAGTATGCGGACTGGAAAAAGTATGACGAAGTAATTGCCGGACCACTTTTTACAGCAGCTTTCGGAATGGCCCGTTATAACGAAGTAGTTAAGATTTATAGTAAATACAGCAAACACCTGCAGGATGTAAACAATCTTCAAAAACTGGGCTTCAGTCTAATTCAGCTCGGGAAATATTCGGAAGCAGAAAAACTCCTTATGGCCGCTTACAAAAGAGAGACCGGTGAAGAGTATCAAATAAGCATTGGCGAAATCAAGAAAAAATACGAAGCGACAATCAAAGACATCCCCTCTCTTGAGAAACGCACTGATCGCTCGTTCGACGAGAGCTGGCAGCTTGGCATGGCCTATTTTCTTGACAGCAAGTATGACGACGCCCTGAGAATTTTCAAAAGTATCGTTTGATATCCACTTACCCACGGGGGCTGTCATTTGCAGCCCCTCCCGATGATTACCCTCGTATAAAGTCACCCGGCAAGCGAGCCCCATAAAGGTTTACAAAATCGCTGATTCATTAACTGAGTAGTTACAATGAATCATTTCTAAATATCTTCATTTTAATGCTTAGAAATTAATTCTGAATTCTAGAAGAAGATAGTTTAACTCTTTTTTCGACCTGTATGATTGTCCGGATAAATCAAAATCAAACCCAATGTTCAAATCATTTAAACTTCCAATCATGTAACTCTGGTAGGCCAAAACCATCCCGTTCTTCACTTTCGCCGATTCAGAAGTCCGTCCAATACGAAATACAAACCAATTAACCGGTTTAATACCTATATCAATTGTATGTCGCAGGCCTTCGAACCTCGAATCGCCGGAAGCCTGAAATCGCATGTTGGATGCAATGTGATCTCCCATCGTTGAACCCGGTGGTGCGATTTTACCCATTTCATATCCGGATTCTTCCACGTTACCCTTTAATGAAAGTTTCTCCAGTCCATACTTCAATTCCAACCAATCAACAGGAACGATCTCCATAACAATCCCCGGGGTAATACCTGTGAAGTTATGAGCAAGATTGAACATATTTCCAAGAGAGTAATATCTGTAATCGGTGACTTTATTTGTTATGTTATTTTGATACGTTACAGATGATTCATGTTTTTGCTTCTCAAATCCTACATTAAAACCGAATCGAAATATGTCGGAGCTTACAGGAAAATATCCGAGTCCCATGATTTGCAGATCGTCCTTCCCGAAACTCCTGGACAACGAGGTTTGGGGCTGACTGAACTCTGCTGTTTCTGTATATGTTATAGCTGTTTCCAGCGTGGGTGTCTTTTTATTATTATAAAGAGACCTTTTGCTGAAGAAAATCTGAAACTGATTTTTATAACGATACTCAAGACTGATCCAAGATACCGTTGGAGATATGGAGCCTTCCCCGTCCAAAGCGATGGGTATATTGGTGGGCCCATTTATCAGGCTTGCCAGTATAGCGCCCTGCGTCATCCCGGAAGAGTCCAGTTGACCATGAACAGTGTTGTAGCTACCTTTGCCTGCCCCCAGTAAGACGCGAATAGAATGATTATCTTCATCTTTCGTTGGCTCCGATTGGTTTTTATTTTGAGAGTCGGGACTCTCGGATTCGTCACCACTTTCTTGCGCCATAACAGGGAAAGCTGCAAAGATATATAACAATAGAATCAAAAAAGTTCGTATTTTCATTTTATTCCCCAATACCTTCAATCAGTTCACTCTCGATGGACATGCACATATCGTGAACAGGTCCGGTTTTCGCCTTATACGCGTTTATAAACGGATCAAGAAACATCAATAACAACTGGCTCCAATAAGTAAACTTCCCTTTTCATTGGAAAGTACCGAGCAGACTGCCTTGCTCATCGTAGACCTTTGCATCCATTGTAATCATTTCTTCGCCTGTAAATGGGATAACTCCAAGAGTAATCGTCGAGAAGAATTGAAGAGATCTGGAAACATACCTGTCCATGGAAATATCCACAATCATATGCATTGCCCCGTCACCCGTAGAAACAACATTGAAGTATCCTGATTCTACGAAAGATTTTTGAATTTGCTCTTCCATAGTCCCATACATCCCGACGTCTGCCGTTTTTTCATCAAAGGGCCTTTCGTTTACCGTAGCCGTTTTATTGATTTCGATGTAGAGATTTCGAGAGTTGCCATTCGGGTTCCACTCGGGAACGGGCCCCGGAAACTCCCTTGACGCATATCCGATGCAGGAAGACAGGATGAATGCAAAAAGAATGATTGTTTTTTCATAAGTGGATACTTGAATTGAAGTTGTTGCAACTTACAAGATCAACAGTATAAATGTCAAGATATTTACGTTAGTAACTTCCACATAACCAGTCAATATTTTATAAATGCAGGGCTATAAGACCTGTAATCGCAACGTCCCTCCCTCTCCAATTTTTCGCACACCGACATCGATTGTATTATTACTATCATTGTAATTCTTACCACGGGCGATTCGCTGCATCGTGTTATTCGCATTTTTAAATGCATCGGCTCTCTTCATGATACCCGCTCTACGCTGGCGCGTCAAACGCTATTTTACTTTTTATTGAACGTTAATTATATGTATTCGGTTCCTTGATTACGAGCGTCTCCGACTATACGCCCGCTTTGCCCGCCGCGCTTGAGCGGGTATCATTCGCTCCCTGGATATGTTTTTTTATTGTGTCAACAACGAGATCATTGGGACCTCCTACGATCTTCAAGTTCTCCATACACAACATAGCAATCCAACCAAACTGGTGGGAATACTGGTGGTAATGGCAGTATTCCAATTAATAATCGCTTGCGTTGTAGATTAAAATAATATATATCTCCAGGCGCATTATTTTCAATTGCCTTATTTACATTAGCCGGCGCAATCCAATTACAATGCTCTCCGACTTCCAAATGTCCTTCCCGAATGTCGTTTCGATCATCATAAAATTCAACATACTCAAACTCTGCAACATTTCGAAGATGACTTTTACTATTAAAACAGCCACCAAGAACAACTATAGTAGCAACAACAATAATACAATATTTTAAATAATTATTTCTCAACAGGTATTCCTTTGTAAATCCAGCATCTCTCATATATTCCTTTAGCACTCCCAATATCATACCCGGTTCCAAAAGAAAGACTTACATATTTCCAGATTTTTATACCCGGATAAGATTTTCGAACAACATCAACTAATTCATTAAGGCTATCCAATTTTGGATTTACGTCATGCCAGTCCTCTTCATCATAACAGTATTTAACTATTACTGGTGCTTGATTGACGTAGTGACTACTTACTGACTCTCCAATCGGCATCAACCGTACGTGTTTAAATGACCCCAGATACGTAACACAACCTGACAACAACAGAAAATTGAAACAATTAAAAATAATATATTTATACTTCATCGACCGGGGCTCATTTGTTCTAATAATATTTCATATTCGGATTGTTTGTATTTATCCCAGTATGACTGACTGAAGTAATTAATATTTGTCAGGTTTGCAGTTGTCGCCACACCAATCTTTGATACAATAGCTAATCCAAAATTCTTCGCTACTTCATTGTAGCTGGCTACAAGCAAATTACCAGTCATTGCTGACCCGACTGTGAAACCGATTTCTGCTCCAGCCCTTCCGTAATTTTGGGCGGCATTTTCGTCCCAATTAAGCCTGTTTAACTGCATTTTTCGAAGACCTCCCATAAAATACCCGTAGCTGAAACCAAAAAAACTTCCCATAAATCCTGTTATCAACAACTGGCCTGTAGCCGCTAAAATACCAGATATACTGGTAAAGCCTACAGCTGAAACTAACGCGGGTGCTAACATTGGCAAAACAATGACAGAAAAAGTAAACATACTCCAAAGTGCAGCTGCTATCAATTCTGCTCTAAAAACAAATGACCAGAATTGATTTGTGTTGCTTAACCCACAAGCACTGAGAGAAGGACAATTGTGCTTTTTCCCATAAACAAAATTGCTGTAAGTATGGCCGGCATTTTCAATACCTTTCGAAGCCCAGCGTGCTCCTTTCGCCGCATTCTTGAATACATCGGCTCTCTTCATGATACCCGCTCTACACTGGCGCGTTAAACGCTATTTTACTTTTTATTGAACGTTAATTATATGTATTCGGTTCCTTGATTACGAGCGTCTCCGACTATACGC
>JBNKQE010000307.1:0-6060 GCA_050295715.1 Leptospirales bacterium | reverse complement strand
GCTTACGCTCTACCTATGCCTTGCTTCGTTATTCATTATTGGTTTTTGTGATTCTACAATGTTACCTATTTCGTCCACCGAATTTGTTACTCCACCATCGTTTGTAGTGGTTTTCTCTTTTGCCGTAATCCTCGAACCGGCAGGCGGGCGTTATCGGTGATTAGGGAGGGGAAGGACGTTTCCGTCTTTTCGAACGAACCTATGGTTCGGCTCAAAGATCGCTTGCGCTCGGAAACTTCCTTCCCCTCCCTAAATTCGATTACAGGGCTACTTGCGTTACCGACTGAAATGACGTCAAGTGGCGCCGTAAGTTACGCATATATTTATTTTCAGTTTTACCAAATCTGGGCTGGAATTGTATGCGATTTCTTTCTACATTCTTGAATATCTACCATATATTTTACACACATTAATGTTGTGATTCCAATGCGTTCTTCCGCTCGAATTCTTACTTCATCAATTGGCGATCCTAAATTGGCATAATATACAAACATATAACTGCATATATCCCCATCGCCTCTCTCATCTATCTCCTGTATACAGGCCTGGTCTTCCGACAAACATCCTCCCAGCAGACTTAATAGAATTATTAAAATTAATCCCTTCTTGATTACCATTTCATAATCTCCATTTCTTTGGTTTATCCAGGTTTTTGGTTCCAGTTATCGCATTGGCTACGCTAAATAGCACCGTTCCTGTAATTGTAGTCACAGCATCAGCTGTCCAGGTTCCTATTGTATTAAGTGTAGCCACACCATTTCTTGCATCACCCCACCATTTAGGTGTCGCTTTTTTCTCGCGTTTGTACGTCCGGCTCCAGGAGTCATGACTGAATGTTGCACGGTTGGCATCTTTGATCCATCTTGAAGTTGCCTTTCTATTCTTCCGATCAAGAACTTTTGGCCCATATTGATCGTGGTAAAACGATGCTTTATCTACTCCCGAACGGGGTTTGGCTACCATTTCCCTCATTAGAAAATAGGCAAGCACTGGAAACATATCATCACCAGGATTGTCATTATCTTGCACGACGCCCAACTGACCTATTAGAAATATTTGTAAGTCTGTGTTATTCATCTTCCCAAGGAAAGATGGACCATTCCCTTTCATATAGTTCTCATAGTAGAACAGTACTGAATAGACAAAAAGCTCAGGTTGCCTGAGATCACTATAAGGATACAGAAGCAATAATAAAGCTTCTTTTTCACGAGGCATCCTTGTAGTGCAATTTCCCCCACCACCCGTATAGTTGCCTACGACTCCAACTGCTCCTGTGAGAAATGGCCCCCCTACCATAAAGGCTGCTGCCGCATTCACTTGTTTGGAGCAAGCCTTTCTTCCATCGGGATCAGTATAATTCACTGGATTATTATAAACATACTGATATCTATCAAAATTATCCATTCCCGCTTTGCTTGTATGCACCGGATCTGGTTGGAGGAATCTACCGGTCTTCGGATCATACGTTCTTGCTTTATAGTTATACAATCCCGTCTCAAGCTCGTATTCCTGTCCTGTGAAATAAAATGTTCCTTTGTAAAACTCACGATTCCCGTCTGCATCCAGATCGGTGAGGTCGTTGACCACGTTGCCGAACGGGTCGTATGCGAATCGTGCGACTACTTTTCCTCTGGCGTCTGTGACAAGGTCGGTGGACCCGTTGTGTGTGGAGATGTAATAGTAGGCGCCCAGTATTGTACTGTCGCTGTTGCCTCCGCTTGAGCTGTAGCTTCCGCCGCCTCCCGGTGGTATGATCAGATCCTGTCCTCCGTTGCTGTTTACGCATGATACTGCGAATATGCTGAGTGCAAGGCTTATTCCCGTAAGTCTCAGGTAGAGTGGCGGGGGTGGGGTTCGGGTAATTATCGCATCGTGTGTTATATTGGTATTGCGGGTAATCGCCGTGCCGGGTGTTTTATCCGTATTGCGTATAATCGCCATGCCTGCGGTTTTGTTGGTATTGCGTATAATTGCAATTATCTGCTGCGCTAAGCCACTCCGCCCAGCGGGCTCCGGTCTTGCTTCAGATAATCCGGTCGCAAGGAGCTTATGAATGGTCCGTCCCATCCACGAGAGGTCCATCCATCCGGCCCTGTACCAGGCGAGGAGCAGCATGATGACGGCCGCTACTGCCGATGCCACGTATGCCAGATAGGCCATGTGTATCCACTCTATGTCGGCCTGCCTTGCCGCCAGGTATGTGTTTTCTCCGACTATGGCGATAAGTCCCGGGAGGTTGGATAGTCCTCCATCCAGTCGGGCTATTCTATCCAGCCCGATGCTTGCTCTTGCCAGGTAGAGATCGCCTGAGGCTGGCGCCATGGCTGTATGGTGGTATGCCATGAACCGGAATCTTGCGATTCTCTGCCCGTTGTTTTTCACTTCCAGTGTGTGGTACTCTTTTCCGTCTTCTGTATGGATTCTGTAATCGTCGGCCAGGTCGTATGTATCGATTGTTTTTCCGTCATACTGCGAGCTCCTGTAGAACCTGTTTCCCGTGCTGTCGTATGTGAACTCAGAGCGTATCTCACCCTGCGGTGTTATATTTCTTACGCTGGAGAGCATCCCCTTCCAGTTGTAGCTGTATTCTGTTTGCGTGTTGTCCGATTCGTGCCGCCGTGTTACGAGTCCCCGCCCGGGTCCTTCTTCCGTATCGTAGCTATAGCTTACGTCTCCCGCCGATTTCATTCTGTGTGCGTTTTCTGTGCTATAGCTTACCGAATTTCCGTTTATCCTGATCGGCTGCCCGTCTGCTCCGTAGAGATATGTCTGCGTTTTTATGGGCGAGGCCGCTGTTCCGTAGGGTCCCGTTGCCTCTACCATTCTTCGTGTGATATCATATTTAAATGTTTCGCTTCGATCGATTCCTCCGATTTTCAGCTCATCATTTTTTCCCAGGATCATCCCTTCCTGGTTATAGACATAGGCGTACTGTGCCTGCACACCGTCTGCACCGCTGGCCGTCATCCGTACAAGGCTCCCTGCCGCATTTCTCTCTGCCTCTATGCTGACCCCGTTTCCGTAGTGCATGGCAGGGGAGAGCCCCATGGCATCGGGCGCGTCCGTTGTTAGAACCGTCGCCGATGTTCCGTTTGATACAACCCTGTTATTGGGGTCTTCCAGTTGTATCTCTTTGAGGCTTCCCTCCGGGTGATATATATAGTACAGCGCCATATCCGTCTGCGGGAATTTTCTCCGCATAAGCGCCCCTGTAATATCGTAGGCCTGCTCAATATCGAAGTATTTTGTGGAACCGTTTACTTTATAGGTTCTCTCTATCTTCGATGGTTTGCCTGTAAGGGCATCATAATGAATTCGTTTTTCACCGGCTTCGTCTTTTACATAGCTCAGTTTTCCCTGTGCATAGGCGCTCTCCGATTCACTGTAGCGATATTCTGCGATTTGATTCCCATCGGTCCCCCCTTCAAAAAGCCCTGTGACCCGTCCGTAAGCATCGTATTTGTTACAGGTTATCTTTCCATCCGGATATTCAGTGCACAGTGGCCTTTGTTTATCATCATAGCTGTACCGCGTGGTCCCTTTATCGGGATCGTAGGATGCGATTTTTTGACCGTATCCGTTGTATTCAAATGTGCTTGTGAGGGCCGGATTATCGCTTATACTGTCTTTGCTGCTTCCCGTCCCCCTGGTAATGGCAATCAGTCGATCGTTATAATCATAATGATACCGGATACGGTTCCACAATATACTCGATATTGAGCCGTCCGTGGACACACTTGTCTGGTATTCGGTTTGAATGGGCCGGTCATTTGATTTGTATTCGTAAACCTTCTGCCCGTTGGGTTTTGTCTGCTCTGTGGCATATCCCACTGTGAGACGACCCGAGCCTGTTGCCGTAAAACTTGCCTTATAGAGTGTTGCCGGATCTGTCTCCTGCACAAGGGTTCCCGTCGGCCCCGGTGATTCCGTGCGGATTACCCGTCCCAGTGAGTCGTAATACGTTTTAATTTTTTCTCCGGTTACGCTGCGATAGGGCAGGGTCTTAGCAACAGGACGGTCCAGATTGTCGTATTCCGTATCCACCGATGTGACACCGTTTGCCGTAAGCGTTTCGGCGTGTATATCCCGACCCCATTCGTCGGTTACTTTGCGAATCGTAGCTCTCTGATCTCCCGGTATAGCACGATCCACTACAACGGTTGTTTCGCCCGTACTATTGTTGAAATCGTAGCTGATTGTTTCCAGGTTTTCGTAAGTGGAGAATGTTCCTGGAGCGCTTATTTCGGTTTTTATTTTTCTACCCAGTTCATCGAAACTGATTCTTGTTATTTTTCCTGTGGGGTCGATGAGTTTTGTTTTCCTACCATAGGTGTCGTATTCTATTACTACAACAGATCCATCGGGTTTTATTATACGAACGGGATTGCCTCCTCCCGTCTTATCGTATTCGTATTTTGTTGTAAGTCCGTTTACACTTTCAGTCAGCACATTCCCGTCCGAGTCATAGGTATAGCTTTTTGTAACCGTATAGACAGTATCGGGCCCCGATTCTACACTGAGGATATTTCCTTTGCTGTCATATACCTTTCTTTCGAAAGAGATTGTCTGACCATTTCTTGTCACTGTTTTTTGAACCGGGATCCCATTGGGAAAGGCAGTTGTATAATCATATTCTATTAAGGTTATAGTTACCTCACCGGTATCTGTGTCTGTTCCCCGGATTTCGGTGGGATTTCCGAATTGATCGTAGGACGTTACACTGGATGTTTCACTCAGTGTCTGATTGGTGCTCAGGTCTGATTCGCTCTGCCCCGAGCTTACTATTTTGATGGCTGCACCTTTATAAATATACTCTACAGGCTCTTTAAAATCAGGTTTCTGTTCCGAAAGCAGTCTCCCGTCACCGGTTGCATAAACGAGTGTTTTTTGTGGAAGTCCTCCTCCTTCATAACCGAGTTCCGGATGTTCTTGATGGTTCCTTGTTACTTTGTATGTGGGGCCCTCTGTCCAGTTCCCTTCAACGTATGCATAACTTCTTTCGATGATCTCTTCTATGCCAAGTGAGCGGCTCTCCAGTGGTGTGGGACCTGCACGGACCAGAGAGTTTGAATAGGAATATGCACTCTTTGATTTTGCACCTGATCTCCCCGATACCGTAATGTTTTTAACAAGAAATCTTGCCTTTGTATCTGTAAGAATAGAATATCCACCGACACCTCCAAATCGATCATTCTTTGAGGGATCGGTTATTTCGTTCAGTGATTTCCCGTAACCTATTTTAATAGTTGTAGTGCCATCACTGATCTTCGAAATATGATTTACCGGAGTCGGATCAGAAAAGAAAGCAACAATTTGATTTCCATTTGAGGGAGCTATGATATCAGAACGACCGTCACCATTCACATCGTCAAAGAAAATGAAGCGATTGGCATTTGATACAGGCGCTACATTATCAGCCGCTGTAAAGCCAGCCCCGTTGAAATATGATACTATAAATTTAGGTCCATCTCCTGCATCGACAAATCTAACGTAGTCAAGTTTGCCGTCTCCGTTTATATCCACAAGATTGCGTCCCACATTTTCCCCGGGGGAAACAGCGCTCAGTATTGAGTCTGTCATCGATGTTCCCGTTCCGAAATTAACTACAATACCTGCACTGGATATTACATGGACAAAATCGGAAATACCATCTCCGTTCACATCGGCAAGTGTTCGAAAAGGGGATGTATCCGATGTTGCTCCTGTAAACGTAGCATCCCCTTCTTCTCCCTCTACTAACTCTTCTTTCGGGGTTACACTAACATAATCTTCCGGGTTTAATAAATCTCCTGATGGTTCTAATTCTACAGGATAGCTTCCATAGTAATTAAACTTACCGTCTGTAGATCCTGTATAAACAGCCAGCGAGGTTGCCGTATCACTGCCAGTCATTACGTAATAATCTATAATACCGTCCCCGTTGAAATCCCCCAGCTGACGAAACTTCTTTCCACTTGTAAGACCGGTTTGTACAGTACTCTGGGCCAGTCCGGTAAAGTTCGTCCCTGTGCCCCAGGAGACACTGAGTGTGTTATTCGAGGTCAACCGAATAAAGTCAGG
>JBNKQE010000306.1:0-6156 GCA_050295715.1 Leptospirales bacterium | reverse complement strand
GCACGATCGGGGAAAATGCGAATCAAAAGATGAGAAAGAAGTCCGATAAAGGGAAAAAATACAATTACTCCAATAAGATTGAACAGAGAATGAAAAAGAGCCAGAGCCATAACCGCATTTGTTTCAATATTAAAAAATTGAGCGACAAACAGTGACAGAGGCTGAATCGCAATAAACGCAATAATACCTGTCACAATATTAAATACAAGATGACTCAGGCTGACTCGTTTCTTGGATGGGATTCCTCCAATGGAACCCAGAAGCACTGTCACGGTAGTTCCTATATTCGCACCGATCACAATGGCTACGGAAGTATCAAAAGCGATAAGTCCACTGTTAAGTCCGGTAAGTACTATTGTAATAGTTGCCAGGCTTGATTGCATGAGCGCCGTAATTACCACACCGAATATTAAAAAAAGCAACAGGTTGTAATTGGCAATTGATGTCAGATTCACAAATTGCAGATAGTCTTCTACACTGGATTTCATAAAATCGAGACCCATAAAAAGAAAACCAAAACCGATCAGTAGCCTGCAAATCTGAAAGATCTTTGAAGATGTACCAAATAGAATATAAATCAGACCGCCAGCAGCAATCAGAGGGTAAGCAAAACTCTCAATCTTTACCTTGAAGCCGAAAATGGCAACAATCCAGGCGGTAAAGGTTGTACCCAGATTGGCTCCCATCATCACACCAATGCCATTTTCCATGGTCATTACCCCGGCTCCGACAAAAGCAAGGACCATAAGAGATACTGTCGAACTGGATTGCAGAATGGCTGTTATCAGAGTACCGCTGCCGATGGACTTCAACCGGCCGTTAGTGTAATATCTTATCATCTGCCGAAAGGATTTTCCCGACATTGTTCTTATGGAATCTTCAAGAAGAAACATGCCATAAAGAAAGATTGCAAGACCGGCAAGCAATTTCCATAGATCAAGAGAAGCACTCATAAGTGTAATTAAAATATGGGGGGGTCTTCTTTCCACTCACTTTCAAGCTGAGCTGGAGTGTAATCAAAAAACAGTGCAGGTAAGTTTACGGTAGATAACGAATACAAACAAAAGTAAAAATACAATTTTTTTTATTGAACGATTTCGACTGGCAATGTATCCCGCGATAGAAGGCTATTCTCATGGCCTACCGAAAAATTTCAGATGAATACGGCCAAATCTTACTTCATCACCATCATTCAAACATTTTGGACGAAGAAGCTTTTTATCATTCACATAGGTACCGGTAAGACTTACCATATCATAAATTACAAACTTTCCATCCACGCGACGAATACGGGCATGGACAGGGCTTACGGAGTGATCCCGAAAACGAATATTAGCCCATTTACCTGAACCTACAACGGTGCTTTCCAGAAACAAATCGTAGCGACGTTCATTATCCCTCTCTGAAGAAGATGGCAAAATAAACCAGGCATCCTCGTATCTCTCTCCGCTGCGCAGGGCATTTTGAAGAATATGATATGTATACTCTCGCATGTATACGCGCCTTTCCCCCTCTTCGGTCAGAGCAATACCCGATGAGAGTTCAATTTCGGAAGGGCTGGCCCAGCTTTCCGGATCAAATGGATCAGCGGGAGGTTTCTCAGAAACAGCAGACCCCGGAGCGTCTTCCAGAAACTCATTTTCCTCGGCTGCTTTGTAAGCAGATCTTATTTTTTTTACCGGAGCAGCTTTCTCCGCTGTTGTTCGAACGACATCTTTCTCAGAAGATTCGAACAGGTTATAATCTTCAGCTGAATGATCTACAAATTTTTCAGGCTCATCATTCAATGTATCATCTGCCCATCGATCAGACTCTCGCTCAAGAATATGTTTCTCATCACCAGAATCAATAGTATCAGAAAGTGAAGCATCTTCATTAACAGGAATCTTAGAATTTGAAGATTTTACTTCAAAATTACGCGAATCATGTCCCGCATTTTCATTACGACGATGATTATTTTTTCGCATTCGGGATACAACAAAAATGAAGAGGAGCAATCCGCCGATCAATAGTAACCCGGCAAATATTATTCGATACAGTTCGAAGTTGGCTGATATATGTTCATATATCATTGACCGAAACGGTACAGAAAATGAGACGGTATCCTCTCCGGGGCCGTAAATTCCGTATATATTCAGCTTGAGAGTTATTTTTTTCCATAGTAGAGGCACCTGAGAAATACCGGCACTGCTTTTGTATTTAAGACGATATGTTCTACCGGGAATTCTACGAATTCTGTCAACAAGTGTATCTATGTCCTGCGGAGAATCATCGCGTTGAATTACTTCGCCGCCAGTTTTCATCGCCAGTCTGCGAAACAGGTTCAAATTCTTAGCTTTGCCGTAGAGAACTGTAAAAACAGGAATTCGATTATTAACACCAACGCTCAAGATCTCATGCAGATCTCCCTCTTTCAGATAGGAACCTTCATCTTTTCCATCTGTGAAGATAACTACAACACTCTGGTCAAGGCTATCATCTGTGACCTGCATCCCGGAAGCTCTCCGGGCACTGAAAATTCCGGAATACAGAGCATCAAATACCCTGGTCTCATTACCGACTCTCTCCAGAGATTTTATAACTTCGCGTAATCGAACTCTGTCCGTAATAAACTCTGACTCAAGGCGGGGTGTGGAATTAAAACTGTAGATCGCTGCCATATCTCTTTCCTCAAGAGATCCAATAACGTAGAGCGCATCATTCTTCATCTGATCAAAGTCGGAGATAGAAATGGATTTCGTATAATCCATTACAAGAACAAGATTTACATTGTCCGCCCGTCCGGCTTCCGGAACAATAAATGCAGGATTGATTCCGGTCTGACGCCCGTTATAATGCTCTTCCAGGCGAATGGACATGGGTTCTTTTTTCAATCCATCGGGAATAGCGAATCCCGGATAAGGAGGATGGATACTTGTTATTATAGAGATCTCGGGAAAATCACGCGTATCAACCTGGTGAATCTTGAGGACCTGATCACCCGAATCACGGGCCGGCAGGGGTCCTGGCAACAAAATCGCCAGACCGGCTGCAATTAATACTCTGAGAAAACGCCAATTCATTAGTTCCGACACAACCCGTATTACTTTTGCCATCCTGCTGGATGGCTCCAGGTTGATTATCGGCATAATATGATTTTACATTTCTGCTTTTTGTGAATCCGGTTGTCCATGAGTCGCATCGGGAGAATCCTTCCCATAGCGCTCTTTATACAGGTCCGGTGCTTCCAGGCTCTTTTCAGCCTGTACTGTATAGTAATACACAAAATTAAGACCAAGCAGAAAAAATCCGCCTCCGAGTATGGCAAGACCAATTCGACGGTTTAGATTCATCCCGCTGACAAATTTACGATGAAGCAGACCAACAGCCATCAACAGTAAGTAGAGGCCGGCGGTCATGTATAAGATTATTAAAAACATTTCGAACGGGATAAATAAGCAGCCCCCGTGGGTCCAGCGAAATCTCCAAGTTCTGCAAGCTGCAATTGCGGAGGAGTGTTTATGCAGAGCTCATCCATATAATGGTAAATATGGGAAAGGAGATATTTACCCAGGGATTCCATCATCCCCCCGCCGAGAATGACAAGCTGAGGATTAATAAAATTGACAACCTGACTGATTCCGACTGCGAGATGACGAGAATAGTAATTCTCCATTAGATCCCGAACATAGGGGTCATTTTTCTCATACGCTTTTTTTAAAGATGATGATTTGATCGGTTTTTTACTCAAATCGTAAGGGATAAGCTCTCTCAGGACTGTTTTCTTTTTATCAATGGCCTTCTGAATCAGGTCATTCAAAGCCCACTTGCCAATATAGGCCTCCAGGCAGCCATAGCGACCGCACCCGCACTTGCGTCCATCCTGGGAGACAATCATATGACCTACCTCTCCGGCACCACCATCAAATCCAGTAACGAGATTGCCATCAATTGAAAGCGCACCTCCCACCCCTGTTCCGCAAAAAAATGAGACAACAATCCCGTTTGATGATTCCCTTAAAGTCAATTCTCCCATATGACCGGCATTTACGTCATTTACAAGAAGTGAATTCAATCCTGCACGATCATCTAGACCGAGATCTTTGAGAGGGTAAACCTCATTCCATCCAAGATTGGGTGCAGTGCGAACACAGGTAGCATCACCTGAAACCACACCCGGGACTCCGATTCCAATACCGAGTAACTCATAACCGAGACGATTGGATTCCTGTTCGAGAATATCCAGCCTTTCGCGCATGCGTTTCATTACATCAGAATAGCCCTCACGAGCATCTGTATCAATTTTATCCTGCATGATGGGCTTATAATCAGAATCGAAGAGAACGGAGAAAATATTACTCCCACCCACATCCATCCCTATAAAAGAAGATTTCTCTTGTGCTGGAATAGTATTATTGAAATCAGTCATATTTTTACGGTATCATATTCAGATACAGTCTGATTGCAGAAAACTCAAACAGACAGCTATGGAAAAGGATACGCTCTCCCGATAGATTAAATAATTTCGGTCCAGATCTGATTGATTGACGATTAAACCAGATCAAATAGCTCTTTTTCAACAATCGTACAGAGAATGTGGCCAATCATTATATGGCACTCTTGAATGCGGGCTGTTTCATCGGCAGGGACTCTGACAAGCAGATCAAGCAAATCGCCATGATTTTTTGCTATATCACCGCCGGTTTTACCGGTCAGCATTATTGTCTTCACTCCCTGAGATTTCGCAACTTTAAATGCTTCACGGACATTGGGAGAGTTTCCGGAGGTTGTCAGACCTATAAGAACATCTCCTTCTCTGGCAAATGCTTCAACCTGACGTGCAAAAATCAGGTCATAGCCCAGGTCATTTGCTCCGGCAGTAATGGCAGAGGTATCGGAGTTCAGGGACATGGCAGGCAGTGCTCTACGATTATTTCCGGATTTGAAACGAATTACAAGTTCGGCGGAAATATGCTGAGCATCACTTGCTGACCCGCCGTTTCCGCATAGAAACAGACGCCCCCCCCTCTTAAAACTGTCAGAAACCAGAAATCCGGCCCTTTCAATTTCATCGATTCCCTGTTTGAGAAGCTCTTCTTTTGTTTGAATGCTTCTCTTTATATTTTGCTCGATGATCTCACGCATAGGAATCAAAAAAAATATGTGGCGGTCATGTCAAATCATTGGGCCAAAAAAAAAGGCGGATTAAACCGCCTTTTATTCAATATATCAGATCAGACTACTACCTCCCACAGTCTTCCTGTGGGAGATCTTTAGCTAAACTGATTCGTTACTCAATTCAGATTACTGCTGTGTATTTGTTTCAGGAGTAGTAGCCGGTTGAGTTTCTACACCAGCTGGCTGAGTTGTAGTGCTTGAAGCAGGTGCAGCTGTTGCGGCAGGTGCAGCTGTTGCGGCATCCTTTTCTTCCTGCAGCGCTTGAGCATAAGGTCCTTTCGTAGGAGTTGGCTCCTCGTAAGTTCCTTTGTTGAACTCCTGCTGTGCCATCTGTGCTTCGTTAGGTGTAATTTCTTCACCCTTCATAGCAGCTTTCAGCTGATCAGGAATTCTCTCTTCAGGCGGCATGTAAATCCAGGGCTGTGTTGCCACAGTAGGATATGCAGGCGCAATAGAGTTTGGCCAGTCGCCAAATGCCTGGATGTAAACAGGAGTTG
Organism: Leptospirales bacterium; assembly: GCA_050295715.1. Classification (GTDB taxonomy): domain Bacteria; phylum Spirochaetota; class Leptospiria; order Leptospirales; family Leptonemataceae; genus JBNKQE01. The sequence continues at coordinate 502 of JBNKQE010000306.1, read as the reverse complement.
GGTTTGCAGCTGTAAAATCCTCTTCCCATGGTGAGTAGTTACCAGGTCCAACTGATTCGTTCATAGATGTAAACACCTGCAGATTACGCTGGTGTCCGCCGTAGAATGCAGAGTCTGCTTTCGCCGGGTGACACATCTGACAGAAGTTTCCTACTTTCGTTCCACCTTCAGAGTCAACACGGAGATATCTCCAGTTGGGGTTAGAAGGGTGTGGATCATGGCAGCTTACACACTGAATCTTATTCTTCCTCAACAGTTTATGAGGAACATTAGCAATCCGGGTGTTCGGAAGAACGTTTACCGGGTGAGTCATGTGCAGGTGGATAGGGCGAATACCGGCTCCACCAAACTGCGGGATGTTGTGGCAACCAAGACAGAGAGCCGAAACGTCATCGATTCGATCACCTGTTCTTGGGTTCACTATGACTTCGTTTTTGACCTTAAAGATCTTTTGAGCCTTTGCATAGTGAGGGTCATGGCATCCCAGACAGTCTAGAGCAGT
>JBNKQE010000305.1:0-6178 GCA_050295715.1 Leptospirales bacterium | reverse complement strand
GTCCGCTGGATTGTCCGGATGCCTGTGGAATGATAGCAGCCGTTAAGAACGGCGAACTCCTGGAGCTCCGGGGAGATCCGGATCATCCCGTTACTGCAGGTTTTCTCTGTTCCAAGGTAAGGAACTTTTTACCGAAAAAGAATCATTCCGAAAACAGGATATTAAAGGCGTTGATTCGAAATGGACCGCGGGGCAACGGGGATTTCCGTGAAGCAAGCATGGATGAGGCCATTGATTATACGGTTGATAACCTCAACAGGGTCATACAGCAGTTTGGAAGTGATGCAATTCTCCCCTATGCCTATGGGGGGAATATGGGCAGTATCCAGAGATTTGCCGGAGATCCCTTCTTTCATAAAATTGGTGCAATCGAACTGCAAAGAACAATTTGCAGTACCACCGCCTCCGATGCATGGGGGCGTCATTGCGGTGATTTACCGGGAGCCAATCCGGAACAGGCGAGCGAGGCGGATCTAATCATACTCTGGGGTATAAATGCCAGGGTAACATCTTCCCATTTCATTCCTGTAGTGAACAAGGCGCGTAAACGAGGGGCGAAAGTTGTTGTTGTGGATTTGTATCGTACACCGACTGCAGATCTTGCCGATGTTTTTATACGGATACAACCGGCATCCGATGCTGCTCTTGCGTTACTTGCCGCTACCCGTTTGATTGATTCAGGCGACGCTGCCGCAGATTTTGTTCATAAAAATACAGAAGGCTTCAGCGGTTTTTCAAATTATGTAAAGGGACTGGACAGGGCTGAACTCCTCGAAGCCACCGGATTGAAAGAGGAGGAAGTTGAGAAATTTTGCCGCCTTTTATCCGAAAGTGAAAAAACATTCCTGCGAATCGGTGTGGGGCTTACACGAAACTCAAGAGGAGAGAACAGTATTCGAGCTATACTCTCCCTGGCTGCATTGAGAGGCATGTTCTCATTCGATGCGGGGAAAGGTGTACTCATGTTCTCCGGTTCATTCCGGGGGGATTCCGATATTAACGAAGGAAAACACCTTCGTAAACCCGACCGCCGCATTGTAAATATGATTCAGCTTGCCGATGAGCTGGAGAGTGAATCCAGGCCAATTCGAGCACTCTTCGTGCATACGTCGAACCCTCTGGCCGTTGCTCCGGACAGGAGCCGGGTTCTCAAGGCATTGAAAAACAAAGACCTTTTTATCGCTGTGCATGAACAGACGATGACAGAGACTGCTATGTTTGCGGATGTCATTTTTCCCGCTGCAACGTCAATGGAGAGTGCTGATGTGTTTCGAAGTTACGGGCATCATTACCTTGTTCAGTCGGAAAAGGTTGTGGAACCACCGGGGGATGTCGTTGACAACTTCACACTGTTTTCAAAGCTTTCCGTGAAGATGGGGCTGGATTATTCACTTCTTAATGACAGCTACGAGGAGCGATTGAACAAGTATGTTAAGAGTCTGGCAGGCAACGGGCTGCCTGATGATTTTTCAGGAGAGTTATTGCCGGGCAAAGCGTATTTGAGTCAGCTGTTGCATCGATATGCCGGAAGCATTAAGAACGGTACATGGAAGTTTCTTTTTAGTAGCGATATCCGTGAGAATGAGAAATCTCCTTATGCCGTGTATGAAAAACCCGCTGAATTCGGTGATGATCGGTTAAAAAAGAAATGGCCCTTATATCTTATTACTCCGCCTCATCGGGATATCTTGAACAGTACCTTTTCTGAATTTTTTAATACACCTGGAGAAGTTTTCATACATCCCCTGGATGCTGAAGTTCGCCGGATTGAAAACGGAAGTAAGGTTGAGCTAAAAAATGATCGGGGATGTGCCATACGGGTGGCGCGAATTACTGATAAAACAGCACCGGGCCTTCTTGTTGCAGAGGGTGTTTTCCGTGGTACTGCCAGCCTGGGTGCAATTAATAATCTGACATCAACGAGGAGCAGCGAAACAGCCGGCGGAGCAACCTTCCATGAGTCTCTTGTTGAAATCTATCCGTATAAATCGATGAGTATGGATGCATAGAAATAGCTCCAGTCTCTCTATCGTATTCATTGTAAGAGGCTGTTTTGTACATTTAATCTGGTAAAAGCGTAATTATATACTCAATGACATATTTCTGCTTGATGACGGAATAAATATGATGTAAAATGACAACTATCTTCCCTGGAAGCACGACAGCTCAGGTATTTATCAAATGAATATTCTCACAAAAATATACCGTATATCGCTTATTTCTATCTTCTTCTATATTCTATCATCTTGCAGCTCTTTCAGTAATCATAATTTTGTCGCGTCAATGCCAGACCGGATTGTAATGAGTGATGGCAGTATTCAGCCCGGAATCCTTCGTTCTGTTAATAAAAATTACGTAATACTGGAGCGTGAAGGGAAACTTTTTTTGTTTAACAGCGACAATATTAGAGATTTTGAGCGGCATAGCGATGTAAAACTTCGAAAGATTATGGATGATCTGACTGTTTGTGAAACGTGTCTCGAGGGAGATTGCGAGAATGGCCGCGGCGTTTTTTACCGTCGAGAATTCAATATTGACCGTATCTATATAATAAAAGCAGATTTCAAAAATGGTGTTCCCGGTGGAAAGGGAATGATAGAGGTTTACAGGGAAGACGACGGTACAGTCGAGTGGATCTATAAAGGAGATATCGTACAGGGAATGCGAGAGGGTGTTGGAACCCTTGAAAAATATGATCCTGCCGGGAATAAAATAAGTGAAGCGTCCGGAGAGTGGACTCAGGGTAAACCCGATGGAGAACACGAACAAAAGGCTTTTTATGAAAACGGAAATACTAAATACGTTGTGAAAGGTTCCTGGAAAGGCGGTAACCTTACAGGTCGTGGCGAATCCAGGGAGTATTATAAAAATGGGCAGATGTCTTTTTATTATTCCGGAGATTTTGTGAAAGGCAAACATAACGGACGTGGTCAGGAAAGTTACTATTCGAAAAATGGAGTCTTAAGGCATACGTATGACGGAGAGTGGTCCAATCACCTGCGAAATGGATATGGGACGATTATACTCTTCAATAATCGGGGGACAAAGACCCTGGTCTATGAGGGAGGCTGGAAAGATGGAGAGCGTCACGGATCGGGGAAAATAAAGCGATATGATGAGCAGGGAATCGAGATAGAGAATCCATAATTCTAGGAGTCTCTACCGGTTTTATACTCCTATGCAATTATACAATCCTGAAGAAACTCCGAATGCCTACTGTGTATCAATCTCTGTGGGGGCTTCCGGAGCATCTTCCAGAGTAATAATAAACTCAATTTTCGCGGAAGGTTCGGAATCTCTATTACCGTCTGCAGATATACTCTCCACACTCCACTGAAATTTTCCTTCGTCGAGAATTGTAAGTTCTGTGAAAGTATAATTTGTTGTATTTATATCTTTTGTAAAAATATTTTTTCCGTTTCGATACAGAGCAAACCTGTAGGAAACTGCTTCAGCAACCGCTTTCCAGCGAAATACAATTTGATCGCTGTTTGACATATCAATTGTCTGGCCGGGAGCCGGATTTACCGGTACAGGTGCAGCAATAGGCCCGGATGGTTTTACAGGTTCTTGTGCCGGAGTGGCCGTCTCAGTTTTTTTAACCGTAACGCTCTTTTCTTCTTCTTTAACCGGAAGCTCGGTCTCTTCCTTTCCTTCACTTTCCCCGGCATCCGTGATATTTGGCTCTTTTACCATAGATATATAACTGAAATACCCTGTGAGTGAGTAGGTTGTAGGTTTTTCATTTATATCAAATCCGCGAACCTTCCAGAAGTATTGAGAATCTTCCTTTATGTCTATATGAGCGCTATTCGACCGGATTATTTTTCGTTCTACGATCGTTTTAAAAGATTTATCTTTAGCAATAAGAATTTCCGATTTTTCAATCTCCCTATCCGGACTCCAGGTAAAGAGTACGCCACCATCTTCCTGTTCACTTATCTTCTCTCCATGAGCCGGATAGGTTATCAGGGGAGGGGGAAGTTCCGCGGACTTCCTTACGGAAAAATTGGATATCTCCGACTCACCGAACAGGCCTTTTCTTTCGCCTGAAGCCTTCACTCTCCAGACATAACTGCCTTCGGGTAGATATACAGTAATATGGTTACTGTTGGCGTCTCTGTCAAATACCGGATTTTCAGGGTTCTCCTTATTGTATACCTTTACATTGTAATATATTGCACCCGGAGTTTCTGTCCATTGTAAAAGAACCGGAGGTGGTTCGTTAACATATCTGAGCATGCTATGTTTCACCGGAAAGACCGTTTGCGGTCTTCTTGCTGATTCAATCTGAAACCTGTTGATTACGGAAGAGTGATTGTCCTGCGAAAGAACTCTCCAGTAATAAATACCTTTTTCGCCGGTGAAAGTGTAATTGGTATTTCGGACCGTTTTACTGATCGAAGGTTCAACAAAAGCAGGGTTGTTCGAAATCTCCACGGTATAGAGGCCGGAACTCTCCGTCAGGTTTTTCCACTTGAGTATTACGGTGGCCGTTTCACTCTGTTCCAGCAAAACAATACGATCATTTTGAGGTTCCAAAAGCTCCGGTCTGTTCTCAGTTAAGAGTGATTGATTATTTTCTATTACGAATGTAGCGGCGGGTGGTGTTTCATAAGCTCTGTCATTGTAGGAGAATGAAACAGGAGAATCCGTAGACTGGATATTTAATCCTTTTTTCGTGCTCACAATTTTTGCCTTCCCGGACTGCATTTCGATTCTCTCATTGCCGGACTTGATGCGAACAGGAACCGCTTCCTCATTGTCGATAAAGATCGCGCCGGACTGGATATTTATTTCCGGACGTTTCTCCTCATCATAGCTGAGAACAATCATTGTCAATGGTTCCAGGTTAATCATCGCCTCATTTTCAAGGTGTACTGTCGCTTCGGAATTTTTTCCTGTGCGAATCCAGTCTCTGTTGCGCACATCTTCACTCTGATGCACGTTCTGCCAGATAACTCCCGACGTGGACTTCTTCTCAGCCACATGATATCTGTATGTAATAAATCCAAGAATACGGCCCGAACCGCTCTCTTTTATCTGATTCGTCCAGATAAAGAGAATGCTCAGGGCGGCAATGACTATGGAGCCCACCATTAATACAAGAATGTCAGAAAGGCTTTGTTTCATTTCCCTTTTTCGCTTTTAGAGTCAATGATATGGTCAGAAGACATTGCCATGGACTGTCTGGCTGTTTCTTCTGTGAATTTTAGTTTGATGAGTTTTCTCAGCTCAGGAATGGAGCCCGGTGCATTCGGATCATCCTTCCTGCCAAGGACTACATAGATTATTTCAGAATTGGATTTTCCTTTGATCGCAATCGGAGGCATTTCAACAAAATTATAGAGGTGTTTAACATACTCGTACGAGTAACTGGATATTAGAATGTCAGTTCCAAAATGTTTGTTCAGGTACTCAATTCGACTGGCAAGGTTTACCGTATCTCCAATAACAGTAAACTCCAGCTTCTGTTCCGAACCGATCTGTCCGGCAATTACAGGTCCCGTATTGATCCCGATTCCGAACTGTATATCGGGAAGGTCGTTGTTTTCCGGTCGTGTATTAAACTCCATAATAGCCCTGCGCATCATCAGTGCAGATTCAATTGCCGATTCTGTATCGTTATCCGTATGTTCCAGAGATCCCCAGTGAGCCATGATAGCATCACCGATGAATTTGTCTACAATCCCGCCTGTCTTATGTACACAATCAACCATCTCGGTAAAATAATCATTTAACAATTCTACGACCCGCGTGGGTCCTCTTGACTCCGCAAGCGGTGTAAAGTTTCTCATGTCGCTGAAAAGAACAACCGCTTCTCGTTTGTCTCCGCCAAGTCTGACTCCTTCTCGAATGGCTCTGTCGACAACTTCACGATTTACAAATTTTCCGAATGTATCTTTTATACGTTCCCTTTCCAGAAGACCGTTGGCCATTTTACTGAATGCTGAAGTCAGAATACCAATCTCATCTCTCGTTGATGGTTTTATGGAAATACTGTAGTTGCCTTTTTCTATCTCTTCTGTGGCGCGCACGAGTTTAACAATGGGAGAGGATATTGTTCGTGCGAAAAAGAAAATTCCCATAAAGGCGGCCGTAAGTACGATGGCTGTTATAATCAAGTTCTGCATCTGAATCAGTGCGACAGCAGAAAAAACCTCATCTGCTCGAACCC
>JBNKQE010000304.1:0-6199 GCA_050295715.1 Leptospirales bacterium | reverse complement strand
AGTCGTGGCCCACACGACCCACCCCTGGATCCGCCCCTGTGCTTTGGGATTGCAATGGGACCCATGGCTGAGAAAGCTTGGAATGCCGATGGTCTGGGCCTCTGACCAGGGCTGACAAACGGGAAAAGAAAGAACAATATGATACCATTGAAACCATCTGTATGAATAAGCGACACCACCAGATGAGAGTGTCTCTTTTTTAAAACGTTCTGGCATAGGATTTAGAGAAGTATTCAAACTGACCATATTGAAAGAGTGCCCCTGTTTATGATTTTGCCCAATCACTCAATCCTGCATTAACTGTAAATTTAATAGTATACAATTATTTTGAATTTAGTAACAAAATTCTTTGTTTAAGAAAAAATCTGATCAATATCAAACCTATTATACAGATACCGTGGTCCTGAGCAATACAAAGAAGGTAGTATTTCAGAGTCAGAATGTCAGAAGAATTCATACATAGCATATCAGACTTTTTATTGCCTTCAAATAACTCCCTTTTAGGATCGACTCAGAATAACCAGGTCAAAGAATGGCCTGAATTGACCGATACCTCATTGAGACCAGTATATCTCATATTTATTGATATCTGTAACTCTCGAATGTGGAACGGGATCTACTTGGTGGAATGATATGGTAAATGTTGGTGATGATATACAGGCCCCAAATGCGGCGTGGACCTTCGGTGGAAATGTTCCAAAGAGTTTTGATAATCATGTGAGAAAGTCTGTTCCACTTTATATGGAAGGCCATGACCTGATTACAAAAATCTCCGATTATTTTGTTACAGACAATTGTCTTGTCTATGAACTTGGGACATCTACGGGCGAGCTACTAAAGAAAGTGGCAGAACGTCAAACCAAAGAGTCCGTACGTTTTATCGGTGTTGATCGGGAATCCGGAATGATTGATGTAGCAAGAGATAAGTGTGCCGGGGATAGCCGTATTTCATTTGAAGTAGAAGAGCTAATTCAGTATCCTCTGGAAAAATGCGACCTGGTTATATCCTATTACACAACACAGTTTATCCGTCCAAAATTTCGGCAGGAACTTTTCAATAGAATTTACGAGGCTCTGAACTGGGGTGGAGCGTTTGTACTATTTGAAAAAGTAAGAGCACCGGACGCCAGGTTCCAGGATATCATGACCGGTCTTTATACCGATTACAAAATTGACCAGGGGTACTCCAGCGAAGAGATTGTTTCGAAAACGAGAAGTCTCAAGGGAGTTATGGAACCATTTTCCAGTCAGGCAAATAATGATATGCTGGCCCGGGCCGGTTTCAAGGATTACATGACAGTTATGAAATATGTTAGTTTTGAAGGAATACTTGCTATAAAATGAAAACAATACAAGAAAAAATACTTATACCCATCGGAAATTTCTTTTTTCGATGGAGAGACACAGCGTTTTCGCTGATATTCGCATTCTCTTTTTATCTGGTTCAATTTAAAGAACTTGGTCTGGGCGATATGACTTTCGAGATCGCCATTACTGTCGCGGGCTTTATTGTAGCCCTGTCCGGGCAGGCAACCCGTGCCATAACAATCGGTTACGCTTACATCAAACGTGGCGGATTGAACAAGAAGATATATGCTGATAGACTTGTTGTTGAAGGGATGTTCAACCATGCAAGAAACCCACTTTATACAGGGAACCTGCTCATTCTCTTTGGCGGGATTATGGTTTTAAATCTAACATGGTATTACATTGTAATTCTTCCCTTTTTCTATATTATCTACATATCTATTACTCTGGCCGAGGAAAAATTTCTTAAAGGGAAATTTGGTGATGAGTATCTAGAATATATGAAAAAGGTGAATCGCTTTGTACCGCACAGGTTTTCTCACTGGAACGAATCAGTTCAGGGTATGGATTTCACCTGGAAAAGACTCATAAAAAAAGAGCACAATACAACATTCATCCTTTTTTCGGCCCTGTTGATTTTTACAGTTCTCAAGTTTCATTTCCGCTATGATCTCTCTTATGAATCACTACCGGCCATGATAGCATACGCAGTACTTGGTATCATGGTAGTTTTGCAAATCGTAGCTGTAGTCTTAAAAAAGACAAGCCGTCTGGAATGGGATCCAGACAGACTCTGATTGCATCCGTTTTATTTTTGAATAAGACAGGGCGAGTATTCGTCGCCGTTTGAGGCGACGAATACCGGGCTACCCGTGGCTCCGCTGACGCTTCGGTCCACGCGTCAAACTCCTGTAGGAACTCCTACAAAAAACCCACGGGACCGGGCTAAAGCCCGCCACTCCTATCCCTCTCGCAATAATAGCTCTTTACTGTCGCTATCTATTCAGGATCGACTCCATCCACAATCCAGGCGATAGCTCGCTTCTCAAAATCGGGGTAGGTTTCGGGGTCGATATATCGCTCCCAGTCATTAATTCCTGACTCTTTTGCAAGCCTGCGAATCTGCATCACTGCTACCACATTATCCAGAACGACTGCGGAACGTTCTCCTCCTGCATCCTTAAAAGCCTTCATGATTTTTTTTGTAGTCTCTTGATTTTCAGGGCCGCCTGGCTTGAAACCACGCAAATCAACAAAATGTCCGAAGGATTGTTTCCGGGCAACGACCTCGGCAAGTTTCTTTATGTATTCCTCACCCCACGCATTCGATTCATCAATAGAGATATGACCCTGCACTGTTAATTTGATGCCATAATCGGCCAGTTCAACTTTAAACATATCTGTCAGGCCTCCTGAAATTGTCCCTGTATTAGTTGGAACACAAGTATAGCCACAGTAACTCACGGTCTTTTTGATTTGGCTACAAATAATTTATGTTCATCAAGTAAAAAGGAACTATTATAATATCTAAGCATTGAAACAGTCGTTTCCCGTGCGAAATGACTTATCTGATTCAAACAAAGTCGCTTTTCCCCGATGTTTGATTGTAGTATTTTTATCCTTTCACTTCTTTTCCGGTTCACCTTGAAACGAAGATTTTACTTTTCAGGTATAAATGCCAAAACAGGAACGCTTAATAAATAATCAGTCGTACAAAAAAAATTCACGTTATAAAGGCTACTTGAAGAGACAATTCACCAATGTATAGCTGAATCAGCACTTTCCCTTGAAGCTGGATTTTCATTAAATAGACATAAAATATACAGATTCATTCACTGAGTAGTTTCAAAATATTATGAATGTTTTTCTAAATATCTTTTTTTTCTACGTCAAATAAGGCGGAAGGTTTAATAATGTCTAATATTAAAGGTGTTCTGGTAACAGGCGGAAGCGGCATGATCGGATCAAGACTTCGATCCATGCTTGCCTCAGAAGGTTACAGTACGTTTACGCTTGGAAGAAAACCAACAAATATTGTCGGACACCATTACCACTGGGATCCAGTGAACATGGAAATTGACACGGTTGCCCTGGAAAAGAGTCCGGTCATAGTTCATCTTGCCGGTGCCAGTGTTGGATCTGGCAGATGGACCCGGTCACGAAGACAGGAGATTTTAAACAGTCGAGTCCACTCCTCAGAACTGCTTCATCGAAGTATTTCAATGAGTGACCGAAAACCTTCCGTGCTTGTCTCAGCTTCGGCGATTGGTTATTATGGAGACCGTGGAGATGAAGCCCTGGACGAGGATTCATCCAGAGGGGAAGGGTTTTTAGCGGATGTTACTGATGCCTGGGAAGATGCAGTAAGTAAAATTGCCGACCTGGGAGTGCGCGTCGTAACATTGCGAATTGGAATGGTTATTTCGCCGTCCGGTGGTGCCCTCGATAAAATTTCGGCTCCCATTCGAATATACGCAGGATCTCCTCTTGGAAGCGGAAAACAATACGTAAGCTGGATTCATATTGATGATCTGAGCCGAATAATATTGCGTGCCATATCTGATCCATCAATGGAAGGAACATATAACGCTACAGCACCCCACCCTGTTACCAATAAAGAGTTAACAATTGAGGTAGCCAGGGCCCTGGGAAGGTCAATTTTTTTACCTCCGGCTCCATCACTTGCTCTTCGTCTGGCTCTCGGGCAAATGGCAGACCTGGTGCTTCACAGTCAGCGTGTGTTACCCAAAAGGCTTGAGAACTCGGGTTTTCACTATCTTTATCCCGATCTTCCAGGAGCTCTAAAGGCAGTCTTTCACCGACCTGCAAAAATTTGATACGATTCTTAATCGGTACGTATAGAATATACATGCTGTATGGATGATACAGGCTTGATAAAATAATCCGCTTACGGGGAAAGACTATTTACTCTTTCGAAAAGATGCCAGAGAGAAAGGATTATAAGTCTTTCTGTGAGATCTTTTATACTTCAACCTGTCATCTCTTGCATAGGTAACATCCTCAATTGTATAGAATGCCTTTGGATTATGCCTTTTTATAATATCAAGAACATCAGGAATCTCACGCCTTTTGACCACTGTAAAAATAATACTGACAGGGCCAAATTCTCCTGTGGCTCTTGAGACAGTTGCTCCAAACCCCTCATCACGCAATTCTTCAATTATGGCTTTTGACCTCAGTTTTGTAATTATTCGAACGACCTGACTTCCCAGTGATAATTTCTTTTCTATAATAAGACCAACATAATTGCCCACACCAAATCCCCCCGCATAGGCAAAGTAGTGCAATACATTTGTCAAATTTTTCATTATAATGGCCATCGCAGTGATCCAGATCAATATCTCAAAGAATCCCAGCACTGCAGATGAGATTTTCATGCCACGGGAAATAGCCACAATTCGTATGGTACCGATACTAACATCAACTACACGGGCCAAAAATATCAAGATAGCCAGCACATACGCAGCATATGGTTCCGCCTGAAGTTGATTATATAGATCGGTCATTTATTGATACACCTCCATTTGCATTACCGCTGCAACTAATCGCAACAGCAACAGAAATTACAAATACAAAAAGGATTCATAAAATCAGTGCAGGAAATAAATAAGAGCCTGGCCCTGAAAAAGCTATGGAGGGTTCCGGGACATTCTCTATGTATACCGGACAACCCGGGGAAAGTCTAAGATCCTCAACCTGCTTAATTTCTTTCATAATCTGTTTAAGACGAAAGCCCTGTTCTCACTCTTACACAATGATGGAAACTATTACTTGATACACAGACAAACCTGATAAAAATGACCCAGAGTCCAATAATCGATCGTCAAAATTATGAAAAAAGCACTCATTACAGGAATCAATGGCTTCGTAGGAACACATCTGAGCTCCTATCTTCTGCAATCCAGCTGGGATATCCTTGGTATTGACAGGAGCCAGATTCCTGATAACAGACGAGTGGATGCCTATTCCAGAATCAGAAAGATAGATGAACCGATAACCCTGCCTCCGGTAATTATAAATGATATGACTGCCCCTGAGAGCCTCCATGAAATTCTGGAAACATATAAACCTGATTTCATATTTCACCTGGCGGGACTGGCCTTTGTTCCTGATAGCTGGAAAAGCCCTTCCCTTGCCTTACAATCCAACACTATAATTACAGCCAACCTGGTTGAGAGCATGATATCATCATCATTTAGCGGAAGATTATTATATATCAGTTCTGCCGATGTTTATGGAAGTGCCTCAAGTCAAACAAAATCTCTATCCGAGACAGATCCGGTGTCACCTGAAAATCCATATTCTGTTTCCAAAATCGCTTCCGAGCAACTTGTGCGCCTGTACAGCAACCACGGAATCGATGTGGTTATAGCCAGACCCTTTAACCATACCGGACCTCTCCAGAATGATAATTTTGTCGTTCCCGCGTTTCTTCGCAGGATCAAAAATGCGATGAGTAATAATGAGATGAGCATTACTGTCGGTGACCTTGAATCAACAAGAGATTTCACAGATGTAAGAGATATATGTTCTGCTTATGAGATATTAGCGCTTCGCGGCACATCATCTGAGTCATATAACGTATGCTCCGGGAATCCCGTATCCATCGGTAGAATTCTTGATATTGCTCGTGATGTCTCAAATTCCAGCATACCTTTCACTGTTGACAAATCCCTTCTCAGGCCGGAAGGTCCCACCCATCGTTTTGGGAACAACACAAAACTACGATCAACCGGGTGGTCTCCTGAGTATGAATTAAGACAGACCATCCAGGATATCTGGGATACAATGGAATAATAACAATCAAGAAGTATGAAAATGACGGATAATTCAACCAAGACCTACGCTTTTTTTGACCTGGATTATACAC
>JBNKQE010000303.1:0-6220 GCA_050295715.1 Leptospirales bacterium | reverse complement strand
GACGTGATGTTTATATAACTATATAGCGCATTAAAGTGATATAAACATGGGTATATAACAGTTGCAGTTAGTATAGCCGGTTTGTTGGGGCTGGTGAATTACGTTTTTGGGCAGGAGGAGGGTTCTCCTCCTGTAATAGAAGGTGAAGTTTCCGCGAATAAGGACTGGGTATTTAATGGCGATTTGAAGGTGTAAGGAACCCTCTGGACATCTCATGAATTCAATGACTCTCACCGATATGCCGATTCTGATTATACTGGTTCATGTAATCAGGCCGGTAGTTTCAGGGTCGGCTATTTCGATACTCAGATTGCCCCTTAAAATTGGCCGGTGTTTACAAAGATAATGATTTAACGAACCGACGAGGAAATTTTCCTTTAAATAGGGATCTTAAACCGTTGTCCCAGAAATATCACTTTTTTGCAAAAATAGGTTCAATCGATTTCTTATATTTGCATCGCTCAAAGAATGATCATAATCTATAAATTGTAAATTTAATCCGGGCATCATATCCACAAGCTTTTTCTCCATTCCCTTTCCCATCATATGATTGGAAATACAACCAAATGGTTGCACGCAAATTATATCCTTTATCCCCTTGTTAAAAAGTGCCATTATATCAGCAACGAGGATCCAGCCTTCGCCATACTGGTTGATCAATGAAACCACATTATTTCTTAATTCGGATAGAATTCGATAATCCGGAAAATCCCTGTTCCTGCAATATCCATTCATTACTTTTCGCGCCGCTTGAATCTTTCCCTGTATAATTTTTTCAATATATCTATTGACTACTTTATTTAAGAAAAGCTCGCGCTCCAATCCTATGCTTTCATTGTAGGTATTGTTAATGAATGCTTCAAAGAAAAATGAATACATAGGTGGAATAACAATTTCTCTATTTTCGTTTTCAAGAAATCCTGTTAAATTTCTGTTGGCGTATTCATTATATTTAACGTAAATCTCTCCGACAATACCCACCGGAATCGGCTTGATTTCGTTTACTTCAATGCCATTGAATTTTTCCAGAGCCAAACTCAAAACCCTCAACATTCCTTTCCAATCGTTTTCTTCGATGTACTCCTCAAGCATATCGATATGATGATGCAAAATCCTGTAAGACTCCCCTTCTTTCATTTCCACGGCCTTTGAAGAAGAATACATAGTATTAAGATAATCCACAATGATCAGACCATTGATCAATCTCCTCGTAAATTTCAAAGCTTGTCTTGCCGAACCGGTAGAGTGTAGAGTTGCAAATGTCATAACCGGAACATCTTCAAAACCCCTTTTCAGGAGGGCCTGCTTAACCACATTGCTATAGGTAGAGGCCCGGCATTGACCCCCTGTTTCCGTAACAAGAACGGCAAGGGAGTCATATCCTTCCTGCCGGGCATCCTCAATCCCCTGAATTATATCGCCAGCCACGAGTATAGATGGAAAACACATATCGTTATTAACGAAAGAAACTCCATAATCTTCCGATTTCTTATTTGTAACCGGTAGAATTTTCAAATGAATACCGAGAGAACGAAAAACAACAGGTAATAGTTTCTGATAATTGTAATTAATGTAAGGGGCAAGAACGGTTTTAACCTTTGTTGGATCAAATTCAGCGTTTTTTCGTCTTGCGAACAGGCTCTTACCATTTTCCAAATCGGATAGTCCAAGACTCATCGCCTCGATGGATGATCGTATACGAAGTCGGATGGATTCAAATCCGGTTCCGTCCAATTTCAAGGATACCACTGGAATATTTTTTAATTTACAAATATTAGCGATTGAATCTGCGATAGAAGCATCGGGACCGCACCCGAAAGCTTGAAGATGGACCACAATAGCCTTCGAATTCGGCGGAATCCAGTTCACAGCATCCATAATTCGATCGGTAAAAATCCATCTATTTTCAATGGAAGAATTATCTTTTTTTTGCGGATCCAGAAGCATGGATACATCTTCCGTCAAAATAGGGATCCCTTGATGCCCGAGCCATTCTAATAAACTGCCGACATTTTTTGAATCATAAATATAAGGACGCCCCAAAAGCAATACGAAGGGTTTTTCGGATTCCGTAGATAAGGATCTTAACTCTTTAACTTTACCAAAAAGAAATGATCTGACATTATTGTATCGGACTATCCCTTTCAAAACCGCCAATCTTACCTTTACAGCGGAACCTGTAAGTGGAAGAAAGTAATCCACGAGATACTCTTCCAATCTACGTAAATTCTTAAACTGAACCTCGGGACTATCCAGATGAATACCATATTTTTCATATGGAGAAATCAAACTTCTAACAGAATCGGGTATGCCAGTGATAATCGGACAGTGGTATCTGAGATCGTCATCTTTATTACTGCAAAAACCGTAACGAGAGGCCGGTAAAAGTATTCGATCAACGCCTTTTTCTATCAAATCGATCACGTGATAATAAACACTTCTCCCTGGTTGACATAAATCATCCGCAACCACGAATTGACCGTTTTGATTGTGGCAATCGGAGTCAGACTTTACAACCTCAAATCCACATTCTTCCAGAAACGTCGACCAGAATGGAAATTCATCATGCATATGCAGGACCAGAGGAATACCAATTCGAATGGTGCCTGTTTTGCTTCCATCTTCGCCTCGGACAGAATGCAACAGCTCTTTTTGTTTCAGGAAATTGTAATTTAACCAGGTTTTATCTTTTTTACCGTTTCGCGTATTGGAGAAGACTGTCTCGCATCGATTACCTGTATAATATGTCCTTCCATTTTCATATTTTCTTGCAATCACATTGCAATTATAATTGCATGCACGACAGAGAACGGATTTTTCAGTATAATTATCGAAGTCGAACTTCAGTAATCTATTTTTCAAATCACCCACGAGTATCTGATCATCCAGATGAAATAACGCAAGAGCTGCACCAACAGCGCCCATCAACTCCGGGAACTCTGGCACATGAACCTTTCTATTCAATCTTACGCTTACACGATTTACCAGAGAGCCATACCTCATTCCACCACCGTGAAGCATGATTGATCCATCTGCAGGAAAGTCCGTATTGTGAACCAACTTTTTACAAATATTCTCAGCTACAGAATCAATCAAACCGGCTGCAATATGTTCCACCGGCGCTTCGTCCCTGATAGCTTCCTTAATTTTAGAATTCATAAAAACGGTACATCTGGTCCCCAGCGGATAACTCAATTCGCTTTTTAGGGCAAACTGGTCCAACTTCGCTCTGTCTATTCCGATTGTAGCAGAAAAGGTTTCTACAAAAGTGGCACAACCTGAGGAACAAGCATCGTTGATTTCAATATTGACAGCCCCATTTTGTAAGGATATCGCCTTGATATCCTGTCCGCCAACATCGATAACGATATTCGTATCTTTTTTTAACCATTGAGCCGCTTTGAGATGGGCTACGGTTTCGACAGGACCCATCACAGTACCAGGCAACATTGTCAACATTTCCGAACCGTATCCGGTCACCGCTATGGAATAAATTTCATAATCGACAGACCGCTTGCGCAAAACAGAGTCAATTTCTTTAAAAGCATCTTTGAACGTGTCAAGGGGTGTTCCCACAACTTTTTGGTACCAACTACCCACAAAGAGATGCTCCCGGTCCAGAGCCACAATCTTCATAGTGGTAGAACCAGAATCGATACCGATATAAAATCGATTATCAACATTTGGTTTTTCCCCGTTGACCCGGGGAAACAGAACATTTACAATGTTTTCAGCAGGCGGAGATAGGATCGTAGCGCTTGATATTTTATTCTCATTCGAATTCGCATTTCTTAGATTCAGATTTTGAATAAAATCCTCAATGGAAATTATCGGATCAACTCCGTTTAGTTGATAGGAAGCGCCAAGGGCTGGAACGAATAGAGCGCTATCCGGAACTATAACATCATTCGTATCAAGATTTAGGATTGAAATAAAATGATCACGCAAAGAATCATAATGGTACAACGGGCCTCCAGCCATAACAACCGGCGGTTTGATTACCCGTCCTCTGGAAAGACTGGATATTACCTGCAGGGCAATAGCATTAAAAACAGATGCGGCCACATCACTTTGCGAAACGCCCCGCGAAAGTAAGGTTTGCAAATCGGTCTTGGCATAAACGCCGCATCTGGCTGATACAGGATAAAGATTTTTATATGACTTAGCCAGATAGTTTAACTCGACAGGAGATACTTGAAGCAACTCACACATTTGATCGATAAACGCTCCAGTTCCACCAGCGCATTCTGTGTTCATACGAATATCAGACTGTCCGTCAGCCTTCAGTATTATCTTTGAATCTTCCCCTCCTATTTCAATAAATGAATTCGCCTCGGGGAATTTCTGAGCCAGATATCCATTGGAGGCGATTACCTCTTGAATATAAGTAAAATCACACCACTTTGCAAGGTTTTGCGCCACACTTCCCGTCATGGCCACTTTTATATCTATATTACCATATTCGGCTTTTAGCTCACGAAGTAAATCCTGAATAACAAGAAGGGGTAAGGAACAATGCCTTTTATAAATACTGTATTTTATATTTTTTTCAAAGTCAGAAAGGACCAGCTTAGCGGTAGTCGAACCAAGATCGATCCCCACAACATTGCTCTCCGCAAAACCCATTGAACACTACCCTCAATTAATTTTTGATTCCAGATTGCTAAAATAATGTTCAACATACTCTTTCGATGATACATAAGTATCAATGATGTTGACCAGCCACGATTCAGGATAAAAGGGGGGCACCAGAGTAAGAGGCCACATATGTTTCAGAATAATATCTTTTTCAATTTTATTCAAACGGAATTCCGAACTTGCCGTGTCATGGGCTATCCGGGGATGCTTAAACCCGTGCCACCCCGGACTATCAGTCATCCAGTCATAATCAAAGTAATCGTGCAACAAAGCTCCATTGACTATACTTTTTACGTTTAACCCGAATCTGAGTCCCAGTGTATAGGAGATAAACGCAACAGAAATAGTGTGCGAATATCTCTTTGTTCCGCCATGATGGGGGTACAAACCTATACTTTTTACACGATTGTTCTTAAGAATAGGCCTTGCAAGCTGCAAAAAACCGGAAACGTTTCTATGATTCCTGCTATGGCTTACCCGATTTTTCACACCAGGAACGACAACCAATAATACAAATTCTAATATTATAATATAAAATAATACTTGTATCATCCCCCATACGTTCCCCCCATGGTAGAATTGAAATCCTTTCGCGATAAAAGGTAAAATCAAATATGAAAAAATAACACCGATCAAACCCCAGTAAAAAGAAAACCGCATACTCACAATTCCTCTCCACTGCCAGACAAGATCAGTATAATCCCACAACTTCTTCTTGAATAATTTTTCGGAAACATAACCAACAATTGCTTCAATTGACGTAAACGTCAGACTGAATATTATGAATTCAAGAAAAATATTCGATTTTTTGACATATGGACTCAAACCGCCTATCATCAAACAAGCAGTTCCGTAGATAGGTAAATAGGGACCGAAAAGCAATCCAGGATTAACGAATGACTTATGTTTATACCTTCTATAAACGAACTCAATAATCCAACCGCCTATTGATCCTATTACGAATAACCAGATGTAAAAGTCATAGTCCATTTTCATATGCTATCAGGATGGCTGATAAAGATTATTCATTTCCGTCCAATTTCCGGTAGGTGGCGTTTCCAGGTATTTTTTACACCTTTCTATGTATATCTTGCAGGGAATATCCTCGGGCATAATTTTCAGACAACGGGCAAAATATTCCCATGCCTCAAGGAACTGTCCTGATCTGTATAAACTCAAAGCGGTGGAAAAAGTCGGCAATAGCTCCCTTTTTCTATCAACGGTGGCAAAATCATCCGCATCGTATATCTCATAGACCTTAATCGCTTTCCTACTGCCCCGAACCATGACCAGGTCGATCTCACGAATGCCGAAGTCTTCCGGGTTTGACAATCTTTCATAAACATGAGAAGAGATCAAAATGGGAGAGTTGTATATTTTTGTCAAAGACTCGATTCTCGAGGCAAGGTTAACAGCCTCGCCAATCACCGTCGTATCCATTCGGTTACTGGTTCCCACCGTTCCCAGTATTACTTCGCCGGAATTGATTCCGATGCCGAACTCAATCGGTGGTTTGTTTTGCAAAGACTGTTTCTCATTATATGTTCGCAAAGCCCGTCTCATATCGATGGCAGCATGTATG
>JBNKQE010000302.1:0-6221 GCA_050295715.1 Leptospirales bacterium | reverse complement strand
ATATTGCTATTTGATTCGAACAGCGGGAACGAAAATTTATGATATTCCTGCCGATAAATTTGATGAAATAGAGAAGAAGCATCCCGATTCTCCGGAAGGGATGAGAGCATGCGCAGAAGAGATGATCGGACTTGTCGGAAAAGATAAGATTCCTGATGATCCAATGGAACAGCTTGCCGTAATCATGAAGAATTCTGTGAAACGGTATTTTGATCCGGATCTGGATGCTGATGATAATGTTTCTCTGTTGATTCAAGGTATTGTTTTCGGCAATGTCGGAGAAGACTCTTCCGTTGGTATGTACTATACAAGGAACGTCATTACCGGTGAACCAAGTCTGGAAGGAAGCTACCTCAAAAATAAGTACACACTCGATAAGCAGGGCGATGATATTCTAACCCTGGATCCAACATATCTTGATGTTCTGCAAAATATTGGCAAGACTCTCGAGAAGAGTTTTAAAGAGATCCGTGAAGTTAAGTTTATTGTAGAAAAAAAGAAATTATGGCTGATCAATCAGACATCTGTAGACGGGAAATCTACGCAATCGCATATTCGCACTCTGCTGGATCTGTATAAAGAGGGTGTTGTAACAGATCAGTGGCTGGTGGAACAGATCCCTCCAGGACAGCTGGCAACTCTTCTGCATCCCATTGTGGATCCAAAATCCCTGGAAGGTAAAAAAACAGTATCCGGGGGACTTGGTGGTGCTCCTGGTGCGGCTGTTGGAAAGGTCTATTTTTCTGCCGATGATCTCATGGATGCCCATCGTGATGCACTTCAAAAGGGTGAAGACACACGTATGATTCTATGTGTTGTGTCATCGTTTGCTGAGGATGTTAAAGCCATTGAAGTCGGTATGGGAGTTATATCGGTTGAAGGAGGATACTCTTCTCATGCTCCTGTGGTTGCTCGATCACTGGGAAAAGTGAGCATGATAAATCCTTCCATTCGCGTAACCGGTAAACAGTTTGAGCTGGAAGGTCAGGTTATTAAAGAGGGCGATTACGTGACACTTGATGTTCCTGTTTACAAAGAGCCGTCTCTTTCGCTCGGTAAAGCCGATTTGATTAACCCTGATATCGATTCCAATGGCCTTGTTGAGTTTATTGAAATAATAAAGAAGTTCATCAAACCAGAATTTATTGTTCGAGCGAATGCCGACCTGGGAAGGGATGCTAAAGTTGCAAGGAAGATGGGTGCAATGGGCATCGGACTGTGTAGAACGGAACATATGTTTTTCCAGGATAACCGTATTATGCGGTTTCGTGAGATGATTCTCGCTGAAGACCCGGAGACAAGGCAGACTGCACTGGATGATTTACGTCCGTTGCAGCGTCAGGATTTTTATGATCTCTTCAGTACAATGGCTCCCCATCATGTGACAATTCGTCTTCTTGATGCACCACTTCATGAGTTCCTTCCACGAAATGACGACGTGGTTGATTCATACATAAAATTCGTTGAAGCTAAAGGGAAGGTTGTCGATAAGGCTAAACTTAAAAATACAATGGAAGTAATGCATGAATTCAATCCCATGCTCGGACATCGCGGTTGTCGTGTTGCCATTACTTACCCTGAAATCTATGAGATGCAGGCTCGTGCCATTTTTGAAGCTGCTATCAAGCTAAAAAAAGAGGGAGTGGAAGTTACTCCTGAGATCATGATTCCTCTTATTATGAATCCAAGTGAACTCTCTATGATTCGCAATGGGAAGAAGATTGAAGGGAAGCATATCAAAGGAATCAAGGATGTTGCTGAAGAGGTTTTCCAGGCCGAGGGAATGCGTGTTGAGTACAAAGTAGGAACCATGGTGGAACTTCCTGCTGCCGCTCTGCTTTCTGATGAGCTGGCTCGCTATGCAGAGTTTTTCAGCTACGGAACAAACGACCTTACACAGACCACGAACGGTTTGAGTCGCGATGATGTGAATTCATTCTTTCCTGCTTATACAGAGTATGACTTACTTGCTCATAACCCGTTTCAGGTTCTTGTTGATCCAGTGAAGGAGTTGATTAAGATCAGTTCTGAACGAGGAAAACTAACAAGACCGGATATGAAGCTGGGACTCTGCGGTGAACACGGAGCAGATCCAATGAATATTGATTTCTGTATTCGTTCAGGACTCGACTATGTTTCCGTATCTCCTTACAACGTGCCAATTGCTCTTCTGGCGGTTGTACAAAATACCCTTAAATTGGAATCTGATAAGTAACCGATAACGTTCATTCAGAAATACTCCATTTTGAATCAAAAAGGCCGGTGTAAAAACCGGCCTTTTTTTGTCTTTGATATATGTCTCTTTGTTACAAAAATATCAGGAAGTGATTGCTTGTTTGAATCGCTTAAAATTACCAATGAAGAGAAGTTTTTTCTTGACCGACTGGTCGGTCATTAATACGCTTTCGATAGAAACGAAAAGATAGGGGTAGCAGTTACAGGATTACTGTAATTGCAAAGAATCGAGGAACACATATGTCTCCCCGTATTGTTGATAGAGAAGAGAAACGAAATGCCATTCTAATGGCTGCCAATACAATCTTTATAAAGAAGGGTTACCATGCAACCACGGTGCAGGATATTGCTGATGCCGCTGGAATTGGCAAAGGTACTGTTTATGAATATTTTGCCACGAAAGAGGATATAGTGGAATCACTTGTGAATACTATATTGAATGAATATGATAACCGAATATCTTCACTTCATGTAGAGGGTATACAAACAGTAGCAGAACTTGAAATTCTTTTATTTGAATTAATTGTGATACCGGATCATTTTAAGTTAGCTCTGCCATTCTTGCTGGAGGCGTTAGGGCACTCCATTCGCATAAAAGGTTCTCTTCTTGAGGGCATGGAAAACTGGTTTGATTTATATACAAAAAAATTGACTCCTGTTTTTAAAAAATTGCAGGCTGAGAAAAAACTGAATCCTTACAAAGATATCCATTCACTATTACGAGTCCTATTAAGTGCACTGGATGGATTTATGCTGCATACAATGATGTTTTCAGGAGAAGAGAAGTCTTATTTGAAAAGAAAATCAGCAATCATAGAGATAATTAAATCTGTATTACACAATAATACCAATGAAGCCGGGGAGGTTTGATGTGAAGAGTTCAAAATATTTCATTCTGGTTTTAATATTTCTGGGTTTGCCACTGTTTGCTCGAGATGTGGATCAGGATATGAAGCGTATTGAGATGACAATGCGTGGTAACAGGAATGTTTATTACCAGGTGACCATGACTGTGTACAGAGAGAGATGGGATCGTGTTATGTCTATGAACGCCTGGGACAGTAAAGAATTGAAAGCCAGTTTTGTAAAGATTACGGCACCACCGAGGGATGCGGGCACAGCGTTCCTTAAGAAAGATAAAATATTCCGGCAGTATATACCACGAATCAAGCGGACGATTCGAATTTCACCTTCTATGATGCTCCAATCCTGGATGGGAAGTGATTTTTCAAACGATGATCTTGCCAGGGAATCGTCACTCTCGGACGACTATATTGCCACGTTTGTGAAAGAAGAAAAATGCGATGCCGCCGTAAAATGCAACTATTATACACTTAACGCAAAACCGAATGTCCCTGTTGTCTGGCCATCTATGAAAATTGTAACAACAACGGATTTTGTACCTGTTCGTTTTATTTATATCAACAGTGAGGGAAAACCGCTTAAAGAGATGGACTTTTCAGAAATAAAAAATGTAAACGGCCATCTGTTTCCCTTTTTATGGATAATGAAAAATTTATCCGATGAAACCCAGAAGACGGAGTTGAAATTTCATCGAGTTATTTTTGATGGTAAAATGCCGCTCTCCATATTTACGGATCGAAACCTGAGAAGGGGTAAGTAGGCGATTCATAAATGCATGGTTCAGTCAAGAACGACGAATTTGTCGTTTCAAGTTGGAGTATCATAGCAGGAAGAAATTATGAAAACCACAATTAAACTGGCTATTCGAAATCTATTTCGGAATCGCAGACGTACAATTCTTACATCTCTAACATTTGCTGTAGGTATGGCTATCATTATTATTACGAATACAATAATGAAAGGATCTCATGAATCCAATATTGAGCGTGCGGTGAGACGAAGCAGCGGCCATTATCAGATTCTCTACAAAGGATTCCTTGAAAAGCAGACTCTTTACTACAGTCTGGAACTTGCAAATATAAACGATAGCGCGATTAGAGCTATTCCTGGTGTGGAACAACTTCTTTACAGGATTTCATCCCCTGTGCTCATCGAGTCGGAAGGTCGTACGCGACTGGTTATGATTCGCGGTATAGATTCCGAGAAAGAAGCTGATTACGGCGGACTCAAAGCGAATATAAAATCGGGTAAATATCTCAGTTCGGATGATCCCGGGGGTGCTTATGTTGGATCGGGTCTGGCCGAAGCAATGCACCTGAAACCGGGAGATACACTGTTTGCCATTGGCGAAGCACGGGATATGTCTGTTGCTGCAGGCTCTTTTCACGTCAGAGGTATTTTTGAAACGGGGAATTCGGATCTTGATAGAAATATTGTAAATATCCCGATAGAAGCTGCAACGGAACTTTTTGTCATGGAGGGTTTCGCAACGGAAGCAGTCGTTATGCTGGATTCTTATGATTCAATGGATGATGTGGGTGAATCCATTCGTAGATTACTGGGACCGGACGAGGAACTTGTAGACTGGAAAAAGATTATACCGGAGCTTATACAGCTTGTTGCTCTGGATGCTGCCTTCGGGGAGATAATGATCCTTATACTTGCAATGATTGCTATTTTTGGCGTTGTAAACACAATGATAACCGCCATACTGGAAAGGCGAAGAGAATTTGCGATGATCCTTGCCCTGGGATCTCCCAGAAAAACAATATTTAATATTGTGATCGCAGAATCCATTTTGCTAACCTTTGTTTCAATTATACCTGGCGTAATACTGGGAATTTTAGGTTCTGAATATTTTGTACACAACCCCATTGTAATGACAGGAGAAGCGGCCAAATCAATGCAGTCCTGGGGCTTTGAGCCATTCATTTATGGAAAGTTGAGTTTTCAAAATATCTGGGGAACTTCACTCAGTTTTCTTGCACTGGGTCTTTTGTTTTCCAGTTGGCCGGCATATATTGCTTCCAAAACCGAAATCATGAAACGGTTACAGAGAACCGAATAGGAGTTCTTATGAAAATGATATTCAAGATCGCACTGAGAAACGTCTTCAGGCAGAAACGCAGATCTTCTGTGACGGCCGGAACGGCGGCTGTTGGTGTAGCAGGTATATTACTCTACCTGGCTGTTATGAATGGTATGTTGCAGGAGATGGTTGACTCAGCTCTGGGATTGCGATTGCCCTCTGTTATTATTGAAAAATATCAGGAAGGAAAATACGAACCCTTCAAGATCGATCCAGAAATTCTTGATCGTATAAAAAAAACCGAAGGAGTAAAGGGTGTCGCACCAAGGCTTATCCGTGAGGCACTCGTAACAACGGCTGATTATTCAGTTGAGGGTGGTTCACGTGGAGTTCGTGTATACGGAATTGATCCCGAAGCCGAGAAGAGTGTTCTCAATGTGCAAAAGATGATGAGTGAAGGAAAGGGGGAGTGGTTCTCGTCTGATAAAGATTATAATGATATATCTCCAGTTGTTATAGGCGAAGCGCTTGCTGATCGGATGAACCTTGATGTAGGCGGTCATATAATTATGACCATTATAAAAAATGTAAAAGAAGACGATGCTGCCAGAAAGCTTGATAAAGGAAACATGAGTTATGATACCCGTATGCTGCTTCAGGTAATTGGCATATTTCGTACATCTGATACAGGTTTTGAAAAAAATAACCTGTATATTCTCTCCAGAACCTTAAAGACTCAATTGCCCGGTATCGAGGAGGGCGCCATCCATACACTGGCCATTTCGACTGAGAAGTTCAGGGAGAGAGAAATTGTAAATAAAATCAAAGGATATGATAGCGTGGATTATGATGTGCTAACATGGAAAGAGAAAGATCCATTTCTTTCATCCAATCTTGATTTTTTTGACGAGATCAATTATGTGTTCCTGTTCATTGTTCTGCTGGCATCTTCGTTTGTTCTGGTCAATACAATGTTGATGGTAGTTCAGGAGAGAATGCGAGAGTTTGGAATGATTAAAGCAATGGGAGCTACCGGGTCTCATGCTGCATTCTTGATAACAATAGAAGGAATAATTCTCGGAATTATCGGTGT
>JBNKQE010000301.1:0-6255 GCA_050295715.1 Leptospirales bacterium | reverse complement strand
AGGGATCGATACCTTATAACGGGATAGGGCCGGATTGGTAAGGAGGGCCGCTGTAAATTCGGCGTCGCTCTTCCCCTCCCGGCGAATCCCCACAAGCTTTGCGATCTGATCCAGCTGGACGCCGCTCATCCGGGTGGGATCCCAATAATCCACCGTAGCATGAGCCTCCAGAACATTGTCTCGCTGGGCGAAAACCACCTCCAGCTTGCGAAGCGGATTTTCAGGATCGCTCCCGTAGATCGATTCGGGTAGCAGGTCGATCAATGTTGTATGGTCGAAATCTGTCACACTCACAGAGTCACCACCGATATAAAACTTGTCTGGGTGTAGGCTATTTGCGCGGGAAGAATATCGATAGACGCATAATTGATATCAAGAGGATTCGTTCCAAGCGCGATGGAAGCATCCACAATTCCAGCATAAGCCGATACAGCGGCAAAGAGCTTGAGCGTGAGAACATCGGTCCCCGTTCCCAGTCCGATATATTCTGTTGAATTATGGATTCCACCGATAATCTCGACGATACTCCCCTTCATCGCATCAATCTGACCGGCGTCCCAGCCAAGCGGGTCAACCTGCAATTCGATATGAATGTAGACATTGACAGTAGTCGGCCTATCAAATTTTATAAGATGAGTATTACCATAACCATCAATGACTGGCTCCTCTAAAGTTCCGTACAGGGTGATTCCACCGGTGGCATATTTGAAAATCAATCCGGCCACATGGGCATTGGTCCCCCCGTCCACAACAAACTGGAGAGAATTGGCGGGCATCCCTTCCGCACTGGGAGTCGACCGGTTATTCTCTACAATATAAACCGAACGAACATCGGGGTCGGCCTCCAGAAGGACCTTGAACTCCTGGAGGGCGCCCACATCCTGCGCCGATACGGTGGCCGTCTCCTGGGCCCGGGCCCGAAGCTCCACGTCGGTCTCCCGGGGATTGCCGCCGACAGATCCGGTTGGATTGGAGACGGTAATGATGCCCGCGAGGGGCTGGACGATCTGAGTGAGGCTCCCCGCCGTAACCCGATACTCCAGTCCGGTACCAACGGCGGCGGCTGTTAGAGTAACATTCAGTCCCGGAGGAGGACCAATCTGTCCCGATTCGGTGGTTCTATACTCGATGCCGCTCTTCGTCTTTACAGAATAATTGGAAGGGACGACGGTACCTTCCGATCCCGTAAAGACGAGATCGACCTGTTCGGCGGTGGCCGGTTTTCTGGTGACACCCAGTCTTGTGACCAGTCGGTCCAGCTCCACCCCATCCGCGGTATCCAGATAGGCAGCGTGGTAGCGGGCTTCTTCCGCGTCCCAGATTCGCATCTCCTGGTCGACCCGAAGGGCCTTGATCACTCCGAATGGAGAATGGGGAGATGTATCGGCGTCATCGCCGATACTCCCACGTATAATAGCATCAATGGCCGCGTCGAGCTCGGCCTGTGTAGGCCGGACAAAGCCAGACGGCGTTGCTCCATAGGTTGTCATAATGTTCCCTCTATTGTTCCGTACGGACCTATCACACTAAAATTAATGATCAGCGTACGGAGCTTCTTGTTGTATTTCTCCGCCTTTTCCGGAGTATCGATAAGTATTACATCCAGCGAATTCATTCCTTTATATTCCGGATCTCTACGCAACTCTTGAGCGATGACCCGTTTTATTGTTGCCGTATCCGTAGATCGACCTGTGAGGCTTCGCCAGGGTATCCCTTCTTCAGCGGCCAGATACCATTCATTCTTGTGAAGGCGCAGACGATTTCTCAGCCGCTGCTGCATAGCCTCCGCGCCTGTAAGAAACGTGGACTCAAGAAATCCTGTTTCGGGATTGACTGCGATCGTTATCATATTTAACTCCAGGGGATTGTTACTCCCGTAATATTATGCGTGGCTGTTCCCGTTTCAAGCCATGCAGCCAGTACCTGAGAGAAAAAGTCCGCAGCCTGCTCCGCATTCGATCGACCGGGATGCCCGGGAGGGATAACCGGATCATACATAGCTGGCGGAGGGCTTGCCGTATATCCAACCATACCCGCTCCCAGAGCCGACGCAAAACTCGAGCAGGCCGCCTTGAATACGGCTCCTGTCGGATCCAGATGCATTCCCTCTGCTGCAACCTCAAAGACGCTCTTTGCTGCCGAAGCTGTAGTCGAAGTGGGCACAACATTTTTTGCGCACTCGAACAGGGCGGATGACCAACCGTTTATGGCATTATCGATGGCCGCCTGCGTATTCGTTGCATCGCCGACATACTGCGTATCATCATGATCCATAAATTTCTGTAGCTCGGCCTTTGCACTGCCCTGATCGATCATCCTTCCCCCTGCGGTATCTTGGAAATAGTCGGACCGAATGGAGCCGAGTGACCGTGGTGGTTCAGGGAAATACCCTGTGCCTGCGCATCTCCGATCACATCTCCGTCCGATTCTATATCGCCGGTAATGGTCATTCTCCCATCGATTTCCACATCGCCTGTTATTATAACTTTATTATTGCTATTGTCTACTTCCAGAACTGTTTCATCGGAGGAGTTGATTACAGTCACACTCCCCGACGACTTTATGGAAACCCCATCCTGGGTCAAATTCATCACCATATTCCCATCCTCATGGGCGATTACCAGACCCGACTGTGGCGCCGAACTGGCCGGTTGCGTCCCACTTCTACGCAGACCACAAAGGACAAACATGTTCTCCATGCCGTGGGTCCGCCCCTTCATAATAACCGGTTGCCCCTGGAGGGCCGTATACGGATTCCAGGTATTGGGGGCGAGCCAGACCAGGTCGTCGGTTTGGTAGTCCGGTATGATATCAAAACCGCCCGAAAAGAACGACGAGACGGGCAGTGTTATCGGAGCCATATCCACCTCCTCCGACTCTTCGTTTATGAAACGGAGTAGTGGCAATACCCGGGCCGTAAGCTCGGTGCGATTGTAGGTTTCGATCTTCGCCACCGCGCCGGTCCATAGCCGTTCCTTCTGGAACTTGAAGTAGCTCTTCAATACTTTTGCCGTAACGATCATTGGGCCTCTACACTCGATTCTGTTATAAATTCACTGTCATAGGACCCTCCTCTGTGGGTCCCTTTGCGAACCACTCCCGTAACGGTGGTCGCTTTCCCCCCTTCCAGATACTGCAGGGTGACGTTAGTTCCATAAGTTATTTCGGGTCGCAGAAGGGTTTTGCAAACGATCAAACCGTCCTTCTTAACCGGTGTCCCTATCATTCCCGACGTTCTGTCCAGGACGAGGCTCTCTCCCCCCGGAGAGGCCCTATCCACATGGAACACTTTCAGGACCGAATCCTCGAACCTCCAAACGGCGTCGGCCATCTCAACCAACTCCTCCATCTCGTCGCGAAACTTTCCGTGCAGCTTTATTATCTTGATCTGCGGATTGTTACTTATGTCAATACTCGTCTGGATACCAACCGCTCCGGCCAGCGCCTGCAGAGCGTCTCCCACGGTCGTATTGGCGAGGGTCATATCGACCCTTTTATCCAGATTGCTCTGGAACGGGGAGGCGACGATCTCCAGATAGCTATCGTTGCCCGATGCCTCGGTATGGTATTCTATAATTTCTCCACTGGAGATGGGAAGCAACTCCCCGCCGTACCCCGCTTTCAATCCTACAGTACTGCGCCTCCCGTCCTCCATCAGGCATATGTCCACTGTTGCAGGGAGGACATTATAAAGCCGAATCTTTGAACGTCCATGGAACGATGCATGATTAAAAGAATTATTTCCCGACCTATTTCTTCGTATCGAAGTCTCGCCGCCGAATTCCGACTCAAACCAGATATTGAATCGCGCATCAGAACTTTCGTCATGAAAAAAGATCCTCTCCTGTCCGGATGCCGATCTGATCGTAACTTCAATTGTTCGGGAAAACAGATAATCTGTCATGACTGGCCGTCCTCAAAATAAAACAGGATTGTCCTCCCAAGAGTCGAACCGGTAACGGCTACATCCCCTGGAAATTTGCCTTCAAAATCCTCCGGTCTGTAGCAGGCAACATACGGGAGATCATGGGCAGTGATCGCTCCCGTGCTCTGCACCCCGTATACCAATTTTGAGGAATAGAGGAACTCCCCCTTCCGACGTATTTCGAAGTGGACTGCGTCGGACCGCTCGTTATAGATAAACCGAAAGGAGAGCTTCTCACTTTTGTAGTTCACGAGCTTCTCAACTGGCATCTCCTCTATTACTGTATGTAAAATACGAATCATAACGTCCTTTTCTCCAAAAATCTATCCAGGGAGAGTCTGATTTGGCGCGACCGATGTAGATCCCGTCTGTTGGGGAATATTACCTGTAGAGACTCCAATCGCCAATGACCGGCGGGTCGCCAACTGGGCCCGCTTGATCTGGATCGTGCATTCGATATTCACCCCATTATCCCGGGAGCGCTTCATGGTTATATTTCCAATCAACATGTTCTTAACCTCTTCTCTGTCTGTTCCCATGTAGAAAGACTCTTCCACACCGCCTCCAAATAGAGAGGATAAACTCGATTTCAGAAAATCGGTCGCTGTATCTGCCAGACCGCCCGTTCCGTACCCGAGGATCGAGACGATGGCTCCCGTTCTCTGCCAGCGGACCAGCTGTTTGAGTTTCTCCACGGCGGTTTTTGTAATAATCTTGCCGGTCAGATCATCCACTGTATCCGAAATAATAGCGGTGATATCGATGCTGGAATCCTTATGGACAACATGATCCCGAATCGTACCCGGAGTCGGGTTGTCCGGATCGACTTCAATAGGATACTCGGGATGATCCACATTATACGTCTGCGAATGGGAAGTTGTCACATTGAGATCGACTTCGTTCTTTTCGGAATCTACAATCCCGATAGTCGTCCTCCCCGCAAATAGTGTTTCTAATACATCCCCGATCATATGTTTGTCCTTTAACGTATCACGCTTTTTCGATCAGCTTTCCGATAACCCCAGTTCATGAAATGCCTCATTGGCAAGTCGGGGCAGTATCTTCTGGAGCGACGCGCTCACCTTCTCTGTAAATTTGTTCGCCCCGTCCACCGGATCGCCGTTGGATTGTATGGTAACCGGTCCGAAATTGACCGAGAGCTTAATATCCCTCTTCCCCGATGTCGCAGCGGGTCCGCCTGCCCCCGCAGAATTGAAAGGAGAGGTCTGATTTCGCATACCTGAAAGAAGACCGCTCTTCGGAAGGAGGGCCTTACTTCCGATTGTGGAAAGGGAACCCTGCTTGTCTTGTTTCGATGAAAACAATGACATAAGCACACTTTCGCTCGCTGGTAATGAAATCTTTTTTTGCTGCTCCTTCGTTGGTACCTTCGCCAGAACCTCCTTTTTGCTATCGTCCTCCGCAGATGCAAAAAGGAGCGGAAAGAGCGACTTCCCTATGGCAATGACCTTATTGATAAATGCTTGAAAGAAGGCGTCGATCTCATTACCAAATCCCAGGAGATAGGCCAGTCCGGTCCCGATAGCAGCCGCAAACAAAGCGGGGAGGAGGAGTGGTAAGGCGATCAGGGTGGCCCAAACTCCCAGAATAACCAAACCTAACGCAAGAAGACCCTCTTTTACATAATCCCAGTACTGAACCACCAGGCCGATGGCAGCGGCAATCGCCGCATAAAGCAGGAGCGGCCATGTGACCATTAATACACCCAGAATACCGAGGGCCAGAACCAGCTTCCCTATGAATGGCAAATACGGCTCAATGGCCGTGTAGACCTTTGTGAGCCCCTCCCAGGCATCCTTCCCCAGCTTAATCAGACTCTGCATCGCCTCGTCCGAGAACCCCAAAAATCGCAAAAATCGCTCCAGGAATGTATCGGATCCTTCGGGTCCCTTTGAAAAGAATGTGAATACATCCTCAGCAATAAGGTACACCTCCGTCAGGGCCGCTGTTATCGCCCCGACAATCAAGATGACCTCCCACATGGAAGCGACCATCATCGCAAAGGCTGCCACCATGGCGATCCCGATAAGTAGCGTTAAAACAACAAGAGCAGCCCTGAGACGATTCGCTCCCTTCTCTCCGTCAGTAAAAAAGGCGAGGACCGGCTCAAAAACCGCAAGGAGCTTCTCACCCAAAGCTGTCTTGAACTCTTTTACCTGTCCATTAAGCACTTCGAGCCGCCGGGTAAAGGTTTGGGATGCCCCTGCGGCAAGTTTCAGACTATCCAGGAGTTGGTCCATTCCAAAACCTGCGATTTTTTTTACGAAGTCAGCGTCGAGTTTGCTTATCATGCTCGAATTTTTTTCCAT
>JBNKQE010000300.1:0-6274 GCA_050295715.1 Leptospirales bacterium | reverse complement strand
CAACAACTTTGTCTACACCTGCGGCAACCGGTAATATCGATGATGATCCTGTTTTTACCAATCAGGCTGGTGGTGACTGGCATCTAAACAGTGGGTCACCATGCGGTGTAACCGAGGGAGGCATTGACCTTTCATCAAGTTTTGATTACGATCTGGAGGGGAATGCGAGGACAACTCCTTTCAGTATCGGAGCATACGAGTGGGATGGAAGTTGTAATTGAATTCGGTTAATGAATCAAATGATAAATTTTCCGGTTTATTATAAAGGTATCGTAGCTACTTACAAAAAGTATGGAATTGGACAACCGAGTTCACCCATATCGGAGCAAGCGGACATCCCTGTCCGGTTGCTCCGAAGTGATCCATCCATGGACCATGTAACGAAAAGACTTCGATTACAATACAAAATGTAGATTCATTCACTGAGTAGATTCGTTTCGAATCATTTATTGTGAAGTGATTTTTACTGATGGTATCCGTGAATGTTAAGTGAAGGTATTGAGATTTATAATGGGCGAATTATTTCTGAATTCTTCCGTCAACTGGTAAAGGAACATTGTCAATGGTCGGTAGTTCCGGAGGCAGATGATGTAAAATATTGCCGATCAAACTGATCGAGTTCTAAAAGACAAACGTCTGGACTGAGCGGATGTAGCTTACCGTGTTTTGCTGATAGATAATTCATTTTATACTATCATAAATAGACAGGTGTAGCAAAACCTATTTAATCCTGTCCGTTCTTGCTGCCATTATAAAATCATTTATATGCAATCCGGAAATTTTGTGAGTCCACCAGCTTACCGTGACCTTACCCCACTCAGTCAGTATAGCAGGGTGATGACCCTCATTTTCAGCTATTACTCCAACCTTGTTTGTGAAAGCGAGAGCCGCGTTAAAATCTGCAAACTGAAATGTGCGTATAAGTCGCTTTACGTTTTCGATTTCTACAATGTCCCACTCAGGTAGCTCTTTCATGTAATTGTTGACTTCAGCTGCACCGATTGCCGGTTCTGAGGATTTGCATACTTCACATTTTTTTTCTGAAAGAATTTCCATATAGCTGCCCCCTGAGTTCTTTCCTTAAATGATATTCGAAGTGTAAAACCTGTTAAGTTACTCCGTATTTAAATGTAAAAAAACTTAACAGGTTTAACTACCATTTTAGTGAGAATAGTCAGGAATGAATTATAACAATGGTTCAGGATGCACTACGTGTCCGATCAATTGTTTATTTCACCAGGGGATTATTACCAGGAATGCAGCGGTTATTTTATCAGGAACAGGACATTATAACTGCGAAATCTGTTAATTATTAATTCGTCCATCAACAAGAACTACCTGTCTGTGAGCAACAGATGCGAAATCTCGGTCATGAGTGACCATGACTATAGTTGTCTTTTTTTCTTTATTGATTCTCTGGAATAGATCCATTACAATCTCTCCGTTTTTTGAATCCAGATTGCCCGTTGGCTCATCGGCGAAAATATGATCCGGTTCCATTGTTAGTGCGCGGGCGAGAGCCACTCGTTGCCTTTCTCCTCCGGAAAGTTGTGCAGGGATGCGATTGGCTTTGTCAATAATTCCGAACTCTTCAAGAATTGAATTAGCATATTCGATTCGCTCTTTGTTTTTATGCCTTCCCGTTTTTCGTGCAGGTAATAGTACATTATCTATCGTTGTCAGTTCGGGAAGAAGGTGGTGAAATTGGAATACAAATCCCACATGTAGATTTCTAAATCTATGTATCTCTGTTTCGTCCATTGAGCTGACTTCTTTTCCGTTAATAATTACACTTCCGTTTGTTGGATGATCCAGGCTGCTTATAATATATAGAAGAGTACTCTTCCCCGAACCGGATTTCCCTGTAAGGGCGACAAATTCACCGTCTTTGATTTCCAGATTTATTTCATGCAGAACTTTCACTGTGGGATTCCCAAAATCTTTTGTAATATTTCTGGCAATTATGGACATTTTACTCCGCCTCCTGACGAATTATATCTATTGGTGTCATTCTGCCGGCAGCTCTTGCCGGTAAAATGCTTGCGACAATACTGGAAAGAAAGGCCAGAAAAAAACCGATAACATAAATGGATGAGTTGTAGGAGAAGGGGAGTTTACCTCCTTTCATAACTTTATCCGGATAAACCTGGATTGATCCGATATAGAGACACATTAAATATCCGGCAAGAAGACCGAGAAGCCCCCCGGCGACTCCGAGAATAATTCCCTGTGTAAGAAACAATTTCGATATGTCATGAGAGTCAAATCCAATGGATCGTAATATGGCAATCTCCTGTTTTTTCTGGTTTACCATAATCGTGAGAACATTATAAATTCCAAACCCGGCTACGATAAGAATAGCAAAAGTAACAACGTAACGCATTCCGTCCTGCACTTTGAATGCTGACAAAAACTGAGCATTTGCCTCTTCCCAGCTTTGAACTTTATCGTTGCTCACATGGGCCCATTGTTTTGCAATCTGTCCGGCCTGGTTCACATCCGCAAGCCTTACGGAAATATAAGAGATTTCGCTCGGGGTATTATTAAGTTTTTGAACATCAGGCAATGCTCCAAAACATGTGCGATCGTCAATTCCCGGGAGTCCAAAATGAAAACTTCCGGTTATCTTAAATGGTTGCAGTTCGCTCATCCCGGATGAGATCAGGATTGTGTCATTGACGCGGGCTCCCACCGTTTCAAGTAACCCATCCCCGCATACGATGCGGTTTCCTGACTCACCAATATCTTCAAATCGTCCCTTTACCATGTTGTCATTAATATTTGTTATGCGTGCGAGGCTTGCCGCGTATGTTCCTGTTATTTGACCGACAACGGTTTCCTGACCCCTGCGGTAGAGGACCTGAGCGGCAAGTCCTGGAGTATAGGCAACTACATTCGGACTTTCAGATAATCTATCAAACCATCCTTGAGGATATTCAATGTGTTTACTGCCACGCCGTCCAACCGGAGGAATAATCCATTTCACGGTTGTTTCTGAATCGAAGATGCTGTCCGTTATTGATTTTTCAGTGATAGACTCTTCGCGCGCCATTATCTTTATATGAGCATCGTTATTGATTAGCTGTGAAATTAAATATTCTTTAACTCCAAGAATCATGCCTGATATTACGACATACCCCATCGTTCCTATGAATATCCCCAGAACAATCAACAGAGTCTGTTTTTTTCTGGATAGGAGGTGCTTCAATGCCAGGAAATACATAAGATTTACTCCGACTCTGGATAAGAAGGAACTTTCTGAACAATAATATCATCCGACTCCTGAATATCTCCGGAAATAATTTCTACCCATTCCCCGTTATTGGTTCCGGTTTCGACTTCGGTCTTGATTTTTTTACCACCGCGAATGATTACTGACTTTCCATTATTTACGGCTGACACCGGTAATTGAAGAACATTCTCCCTTTTCGCTACTTCAATAGCAGTGTCGGCTGTCATTCCCGGCAAGACTTCGGGTGGAAAATTATCAACATCGATATGAACCTTGAACTGTCCTCCGGAGGGATAGATGGATTTAATTTTACCGCTGAATTTTTTCCCCTGAAGTGTCTCAAAACTAAACCTTGCTGTCTGACCTGCTCGAACACGCAGGGCCGCATCCTGCTCAAGGATTACCTGCAGGTAGAGGTCTCTTGTATCAACAAGTGTAAGTATGGGAAGCTGGGGGAAAACAGTTTCACCTTCTTCCAGATTGATGGCGGTAATTGTCCCTGCAAATGGTGCACGAAAACTGGGAATTCCGAAAATTTTTACAAGTGGGGTTCCCTTTTTTACTGTATCCCCTTCGCTGGCGAATATCTGTTCCAGAGTCGACATTATTCCAATTTTTAGATTATATTCCCGTTTGGGTGTTACGGAACCAATCCCGTAAACAGCTTCAACAATCGGCCCCACTCTGGGTTTTATTGTATTTATCTCCCTGTTATTAAAAACAAGGCCGGAAATAAAAAATATGACAGAAACAAGAATGGCAATCAGGACAAAAGGAGCACCCTTTTTGTGAATCAATACTGAGAGTCGCATTTTTTGTCTCCATGGAGATATTGAAGTATAATCTGATAATTTATGTATCATTCTATTGTCTTTTTCTCTATATGACGAGCGAGACTTTTGTTACAATGATAGAGATCATAACAGCGGGTAATTTTTAATGATGTATAATGCATACTCTGACTCAGGAACTCGTAATAATGACCCTCTATTTAATGAATAAAATTGTGGCCGTGATGTAATAGCCTGGTTTTTCTTGTCGCAAGATCGAGTTATTGAATTGTATGAGTTTTCTGGATATATACAATAAGCAGGACTTTCACTCAGTGGCGCTCTCTATTTCAGGAGAGGAGGCCTATGGTTTTGGAATTACTCCACCACCACAAGGGAGTGAATCGCCCTTAACACGACTGGGTGAATTTTCGTCGCGTGATGTGGAAGCAGCACTCTCAGCCGAACCCGGACAGCTTTCTGGCAGGCAGTTAATGTCTCTTCTGTCACCTGTTGCCGATGAGTATCTCGAAGATATGGCTCGAATAGCAAGGGATGTAACACGAAAGCGATTTGGTAATGTTATACTACTGTACGCGCCTCTTTACCTGTCCAATGAGTGTCGTTCCGGGTGTACATATTGCGGATTTTCAAACGAAAATGATATCGAGCGGGTCACTCTGAGTATTGAAGAAGCAGTCAAAGATTCTTCAGTCCTCTATGAAAGAGGAATCCGTCATATTTTACTTCTTACCGGAGAAGATCTCAAAAATGCACCGGTATCATATATAGGCGAAGTCTCAAGTAAACTTTCACAGAAATTTCCGGGTATCGGGATTGAGGTCTATCCGTTAAAAGAGGACGAATATTCAATACTTCGCCGCAAAGGTGTAGACTCTCTGACTCTTTATCAGGAGACATACGATCCACATGCTTATAAGACCCATCACCTGCGCGGAATGAAGACAAGAATGGAATATCGCCTGGATGCTCCTGACAGAGCGGGGCGAGCCGGCTTTCGTAAGATTGGAATTGGATCTCTTCTTGGTTTATCTGATCCCGCTGCCGAGATGTTTTTCACAGCTATTCATGCAAAATACTTAATGAAACATTACTGGCGAACTCAGGTTCTGATTGGTTTCCCGCGACTCCGGCCGGCCAGTGGGCTTGGTAATGTTCCGGTTTTGCCCGATAGAATGTTTGTAAGGTTTATGAATGCTATGAGAATATTTCTTCCGGATGCAGGTCTTGTTCTTTCAACAAGGGAGTCCAGACGCATGAGAGATAATATGGCAGGTATTTGCATTACACAGATGTCAGCGGCCTCGCGAACAGATCCGGGCGGGTATGGTTCTGAACCCGCAAGTGATGATACTCCTGCCGGTGAACAATTTCATGTCGAAGACGACCGCAGTGTTGAAGAGATTACAGCCATGCTTGAAGCCCGCGGTCTCGAACCCGTTTTTGTAGACTGGTCATCTTTGATGAAGTAGTTTCGAAGGAAGCGAATATGGATATTCGCCTCCTTCGAAAATGAAATGGAGTTAAATGTCCGATTTGTATAAGCTGTTGAGCGGTTACTATCTATTTAATTTTTTACCTTCATTAACCACACACTGAAAGTATACTTTACACTGGTCTTTGCTTTGCTTGTAGCAGTTCATTATACCTTTGTGTAGTTTTCTGTTTTTGCAGGAGTTCATGCATCCCTGCATCAACTGTCTCTCTTGAGCGGCAGTTGGCTTACTTCCGGTAATATCATCTGTGCATCCTACATACTGTGTACAGGCCGCCTGGCAATCTTCTGCGGCATAGAGACTCTGGGTTGAGGTCTGGAACATCATTCCGGCCGCAATCAGGGCCGCCAGTGTGTATCCTGAGATTTTATTCAGTTTTCTTTTGTTAGTCAGTATCATTTGTCCCTCCATCAGGGGCATCGATTGAACGATGGTTATCAGTATTGTATATCCAATATGATCCCCTTGAGTGTCACTTTAAGACCATATTTTTCTGTATCAGGATTGTGACAACTCCCATACCCCCCTCCATAAAAAAAAACATACTGCAATAGCGGTAAAAACATAAGGGAAATTATGTCATTTCAGTGTGATTTGAGCTATGGTATTACTCATTCTACTGGATTTGCAGACGCTTTATTCCACAGGCAGCTCAAAAGATCTATTTTATTCTTGTATATGGTGATATTCTATAGCAGTTTTGCTGCCAGTGCTGCTCCAATCACTGAAAAATAGCAATACGTGGATATTATAAA
>JBNKQE010000299.1:0-6285 GCA_050295715.1 Leptospirales bacterium | reverse complement strand
TGGCCGAAGCCTTCAACCGCGCCGAACGTCCGCTTATTATTGCAGGCGGGGGGGCCATACTTTCAGAAAGCTCTCATGAGATTCGTACACTGGCCGAGATGGCCATGTCTCCTGTAACAACAACCCTTATGGGTATAGGAGCATTTCCTGGATCGCACATTCTTCATCTGGGCATGCCGGGAATGCACGGGACTTATACAGCGAACAAAGCAATTCTGGAATGCGACTTTTTACTCAGCCTGGGCGCTCGTTTCGACGATCGTGTGGCAGGCGATGCCAATGACTTCGCTCCGAATGCGATTCGTGCACAGGTTGATATAGATCCAGCCGAATTCAACAAGCGCGTAAAGGTTGATCACACAATTCATGGAGACCTGAAGGATGTCCTGCAGGCGCTTATGCCGCTTGTAGACCAGAATGACCGATCCGACTGGGTCTCTCATCTGGAGAGATATCGCACGGAGCATCCGCTGGATTTTGAAGACTCAGAAGAGGTGATCAAGCCGCAGCGAATGATCAAGAAGATTTACGAAGCTACCGAGGGTAAGGCTATTGTGGCGACAGATGTGGGACAGCACCAGATGTGGGCTGCTCAATATTACCCAATTGATGAGCCCAATCACTGGCTAACTTCCGGCGGACTGGGAACTATGGGATTCGGTCTGCCCGCAGCTATCGGCGGAAAGATTGCCGCTCCCGACAAGCCGCTTGTCCTTTTCACTGGCGACGGATCGTTCCAGATGTGTATCCAGGAACTGGCTACAATTCGCCAGTATAACCTGGGTGTGAAGATAGTGTTATTAAACAACAGTTTTCTAGGTATGGTTCGCCAGTGGCAGGAACTCTTTTTCGAAGAACGCTATTCGCAGTCATCCTGGTCTTACAATCCAGATTTTATGAAAGTGGCGCAGGGTTACGGAATTCCCGGTATGCGAATTGTAACTCCAGGCGAGATTGATGACGGTCTGGAGTTCCTGTTTAAGGACGACGGCCCGGCCATTCTTGAAGTAGTTATTCCTGAAGACGAAAAGGTCTTCCCCATGATCGCTGCCGGTCAGTCCCAGCGAAATATTATCGAATTCAGTTCCATGGTTAAGAAATCCTAGAACGTTTTCTTTCAGGCTGCCTCCGGCACTACCGGGAATTTGTTTTGTTGTGACTCAATCAACTGCGGACCGGTAGTGCCGGACCGCGCTCTCAGTCACGGGGCCCCGGTTGCCCTGGCCCTAAAATAAAAAATGAAAACAGGTAATGCGGACCCTTCACTAAATTACCCCGCAGGCAATTTTCTTCATCCATTTTTTATTTTGAAAATTACACTCCTTTTCAAAATCCTGAGTGCACTACCCCTGTTACCTTCGATCGCTGGCAGGCTGCCACTCATTAAATTAATATGTGGATGTTGTGAATTCATCGAGTCTCAAACCAGGCTGTGACCGAACTTCTTCCCATTATAGTGTAGCCTCTACCTGAGACACTGAGCGCTTGACGTAGATACGCTTCTATGATACACGGCCATTTCTGGCGAAATTGTTCCCTTGCTGGAGTAAAGAGAAACCCCACCACCAAACCACCCACCCATAGCGGGGTGAAATGTGAGTTTTTTGTTCATTGTGAACTTTGGATTTGGATGCAGGATTGGCAGGAAGGGAAAAGTCCACTACATCATTTGCGCATTCGAGTCGTTGTTGTTATTATCCTGATCTTTCAGTATGCTGATTAGAATGCATCGTGTAAGGATATCCGCTTTCTCCGAATCGGGCATTGTTATATACTGCAGAAAACACCCCTGTTCTAATTGTTCATAATATCTTTTTTCAGCAGCATTGTCTGACAATTCCAGGCACCCTGACGGAATTGTTATCAGTAACAATAGTGAAATAGACTGTGCGGCTCTGGCAATTAACCTGCTCATACAATCACCGTGTAATATCCTGCTTGATTAGCAAGGATAATATTGAAATGTAAATCCATGAGTTCTCTTATTGTCTGGAAAATGCCTTATATTTTCTACTTAAAAACTGTATTACAGGATCTTCAATACTGTTCAGCTCCGGGCTATTCAGGTAAGTCTCTAATTCTTGTGAATTATTTTTTTAATCCTGACTTGAACTCAGTCCACAAGCTCAACTTTTAATTCCATGGAGCTGCTTCGTCCATGATCATCTACAATGCGCAGTATATACTTACCAGGATTTGCACTCCAGAGAAGTGAGTCTCCAGGAGATGAAAATCCGATATAGGATTCATCGGCAAACCAGTAGAGCTTTTCAACATCTGCATCAGCGATGGCTTTCAAAACGATTTTTGATTTTTTTCTTTCGTTTAATCTTACTGTATAATTTGTGAATTTTACAGGGGATACGATTTCCGGCGAAAGTCCACTTGATTCATATTTTTCTTTACATTCTGCTCCGTATGCCGGAGGTCTGCGTTTAGGAATTCCTGCTTCTTCGAACATTTCCAGCATGTCAGAAGGAAAAAATTCGTAAATTTCTGGGCGAATATGAGCTGATTTTCCACAGGCGCGAAGACCGGTTTTTGTATCAATCAGTACCTCTCTGTGAATCTGGCATCTTTGAATCGGGGAGACTCCCGGGATAAAAGGTGTGTACTCTGTTGTCCTGCAATGATCTCCCGGTAGTGCTCCCGAGACAGAACACACCTTAACCAGACTTACACCTTCCGGTAAAACAGCTCCCGGAACTTCATGCGAATTGTAATCCGGCAAACTTCGCAATCCATCTACTATTCGAAAGAGTAATGGCCCTGCAGCTGTTCTCCCGACAAAAGCCGGGTTATTCTGGCTGTCGAAGTTACCAATCCATGTTGCGGCAATGAAACTGTCAAAAATACCGATCGCCCATGCATCTCGAAAAGCCATTGAAGTTCCTGTTTTCCAGTAAACTGGATTTGAACTCTTGTTTTTCCAGTCATGATAGTTTTCGCTTCCAGGTGGGGGTGTATCGCCCAGAATATCCAGTGTCAGATATACAGCCCGAGGATCGATAACCCTGCGGTGGGATTTCCTTGATGACCTGGAGAAGAGAGAGGCAATACGCGATTTGTTTGTGTTATTCTGGAAGTATTGCAGTTCTCTGTATACACCACGATTTGCGAGGATTGCATAAAGTCGTACAAGTTCTTCCATTGTGAGTTCAGCTCCGCCCAGGACGGTTGAAAGTTGATACACTTCTCTGCTTTTAAGATTTTCCACTCCATTGGCCTTTATGAAACCATAAAGCCCTGGTTTTCGGATTTTTGATGCCAGATAGAGCGCCGGAATATTTCGGCTGCGAATCAATGCATCTCTTGCGAAAACGGGACCGGAAAATTTGCCATCAAAATTTTCCGGATTGTATGTTCCGTAACTGGTCGGAGTATCTTTAAGCATACTCATCGGATGAATGATACCCTGTTCAAAGGCAAGTGCGTAAACAAATGGCTTTAGCGTGGAACCCGGAGATCTCTTTGCCAGTGTGCCGTTCACCTGGCCATGTATACTGTCATCAAAGAAATCACCTGAACCGATCATGGATTTTACCTCCATTGTTTCGTAGTTGATTAGCAAAACCGCAGCATTGCGAAATCCTCTATTTCTATTCTCGCGCAAATATGATTTCGTAATTCGTTCTGTCAGTTCCTGCATTTCCATATTCAGGGTTGTATGAACTCTCGAATCCCCGGCAGGATTGTATTTATGCTTTCCTGAAGAGATTTTCAGTCTGTAGAGTATTGTATCAGTGAAGTGTGGTGCAAGAAACGGGATACTCTTCCCTGTATTAAATGAGAGATCTTCATCCGTATTTAAACCAGAGTCTTCCGTATGTTTAATTTTCCACCTCTCAAACAATCTTTGACGAGCCTCCGCCAGATCATTCTTTGTGGAAGAATTTTGTCCTGGGGATCTTGCCGCCGGTCTCTGGGGAATGAGTGCAAGCGTGAGAGATTCCTGAAGAGTCAGTCTCATGGCCTCTTTTTGAAAATATATTCGTGAGGCGGTTCCCGCACCTTCAATATTTCCTCCATAGGGAGCCAGGTTGAGGTAAGCCTCGAAAATTTCTCTCTTGGAATAGTAAAATTCAATTTGAACGGCTCGAAGAATCTGCAAGAGTTTTCCCGGTATTGTTCTGGTGTTTAATCCGTATCTCAAACGAGCAAGCTGCATCGTAATAGTGGACCCCCCGGATTTCCCGGTGTGCGATACGTATGTTATTAAGAAGGCTCGAATGAGAGCCAGTGGATTGAAGCCCGGATGCCAGTAAAAATAAGAGTCTTCATAAAGTAGAATTGATTTTTTTAGAATCGGAGTAATCTCTTCAATAGGAGTAAACAGTCTGTATCGGTCATCTTCCGCCAGTGTTATTCTCAATAATCTGCCGTTCTCATCATAGATGGCCTGCGAAAATGATACTCCATTGAGCAGCGGCGGCGCTGGAATAATGACGCGAACGAAGAAAATTAATAGTAATACGTAAAGGG
Organism: Leptospirales bacterium; assembly: GCA_050295715.1. Taxonomy (GTDB): domain Bacteria; phylum Spirochaetota; class Leptospiria; order Leptospirales; family Leptonemataceae; genus JBNKQE01. The sequence goes on along the minus strand of JBNKQE010000299.1, from coordinate 1,803 downwards.
GTTTTCGTGCTGCAGCCGGAATGTTGAAATGTATTCTGCGAAGATAGACCTCCAGTTGCTTTGCAATGGTCTGAATGCTTTTTATATGCCGCATTTTATTTTTAAATATTCCATGTGAAATCTAATTCGTTGATAAAACAATTCTCAGTTGTAATAAAAATTGAGAAATGATTGATCCTTAATAAAATCAAATTCTGTCACCATCCGATTTGAATTGCTTTAGATCCAATACCACAGAGTTCCGGGCATTCACGAACTGCCCTGAAATTACCCGGATGAAAAAATTAATAAGATCCTTTAATCTTTTCGCTTGATTGTGAATGTGTTCCCTGCTGGAGATATCCCGCGAACGTTGCTGTCATACATTGACTCTGTGAACGCGGGGGGAATCGTATATTCTCCCGGATTTACAGCACGAATACGATAACGAAACTCTCTTGCATCCGTTGATATATTCCCGTAGAGAATGACTCTGTCTTCGCGAACATTGGCAAAATCTACATTCCAGGGAGATGCTCCTTTCTGATTTTCTCGCACGCTTTCAAATACAGGTTCAAACCCTCCCGGCAATAGGTCAACCACAGCCATATTATGCTGCGAACTTTTCAGGGCACGTATTTTCATTACTACTTCGATTACCTCTCCCGCTCCAGCTTCGTTCGTTTCTGAGCCGGATAGACTGCGATACTCCCTGAAAATCTCCACACCATTTTCAATCTTACTTTCCGGGAGATTCTTATCAAATCCCCCCTGAATGACCTGGTAGAAAAGAGGCATCCTGTCATTGTTTTGTATTTTTACAGCTTCCGCCATCGTAGATAGAGGAGATGACGGGAAAAGACCGCTGTCGATTTGAACTTCTTTCGATTTCCCATTTTCGAGTATCTCTGCAATACTCATATCCATCTTATCCGGTTTGTCTATGGCGGAAGTATAGGCTTCCAGAGCTAAAATCGTATAGGATGCTGAAATTGTATTGAAGCTGTCTTCCGTGAGAGACTCAAGCATCAGCTTTGTTTTTTCTGAGGGTATTCGTTTCAGCTTTGCCGGGAAGTGTCTTGATGCAAGATATAGATACTGTGCATTTCTCATGCGTGTATCATAAAAGTTATCATAGTCAGCGGTCACTGTATCGGGGAAGCTGTCTGTAACCAGCAGTAAAAACGCCTCTTTGTTCTGCTGCATCAAACTGTAAGCGGATGCCATATAAAGTGCTGTGACATCCTCTTTCCAGCCTTTAACACTCCCCAGATCTTTTTTCAGTGAGGCCAGCATTCTCGACGTAACGATTCCATGACGAGTAAGTATATAAATGGCATAGGCCCTTGTGCGGGATGAAACGAGGTCCACAGTCTTACGATTTCCCAGCTCTTTGAGATAGGATATGCCACGATTTTGCATATCTACCGGAATAGCCTGACCTCTCTCTTTCGCTTCAAGAAGAAAGTGCATTATATATACGCTTTGAAAGTCTGAGACGTGCGAGTTGGCGGCCCAGAATCCAAAGGCCCCTCTTTGATTCTGTCTGACTCGTAAAATTCTTACTACGTCACTGAGCCTGGATTCCATTTTATTCGAAGCCTTTCCCAGTTCCGGATGGTCTTTTAATACAAGAGAGGGAAAAACACTACTGACAAGCTGCTCGCTGCATGCGTGCGGGTATTCTTCGAGATAGTCAATAAAGCCACGGGATAATCCCAGAGGCAGGGGCGATACCGAAGCCTCAACTTTTCTAAACTGCGAAAACATTTTTCGATCGAGTGGAACTTCAATCTTATCCTTACTCAGTATCCCTCTCTTGAT
>JBNKQE010000298.1:0-6342 GCA_050295715.1 Leptospirales bacterium | reverse complement strand
GAAAGGAGAGAAAAATAGATCAGAATGTAATGAATTAGATCATTTCCAGTTATCAAATAATCCATTTCGCGAATGTCCCAGCCAATCAACCACAGTAATCCCCATATAAATGATATGCCGGCAAGTGGAATCTTCCATGGGCGATCGTCTGTCTCATATCGGTGCGTTGTAATTGAAATGGCAAGCCCGGAAACAGCGATTATCCTTGTTCCAATATATATTGCGTTTCGATATAAAGGTTCATGATCCATACCTTCAATATCTGATAGAAAAAAAATAACACTACCGGCCTGAAGCAAAATTCCTGTAATTCTTGCAAGGATTCTGTTCTGTTTGACACCGGCCCAGTAGATGCCCGCGCCCTCCAGCGCCCACAGAGCGGTTGTCCATCTACTATCAAGAGCAAGCGGAATCGTTATTGTTAAGAATATTACACCAATTGCAATAGCACTCTCAAAAAAAAGGATCATTTCTTCTTTATGTTTTTTTAATAACCATGCGAATATTATATACCACCCACCCAGGATAAGTGAGCTATAGGCGATTGCCATCGATGAGTTTTCCAGTAAATATATTTGCATGGCAAATGATAATATCGGTGTACCAAAAATTATCTTGCCATCAAGATAACGATCGACTTTACTCTTTTCTCGGGTAGTAAAGAGAATTCCAACTGCAAAAAACTGCAGAAAGAACAAGATCAAGAATGGTTCACTGGACCAGAATTTTTCAGGGGTATAGGCATCGACTCCCCAAAGAGCAGCCAGTGAGAATGTAAAAAGAAAGGCTATGCTGTTAAGGATTCTCCATGAGCGAAACCAGGCTATACCAACCATTCCCATATTGAGTATTGCATAAAAGGTGAAAAGATAAACATGATTGCCCTGTCCTGTAGATACAAGCAGGGGAGCAGCATACCCGCCAAGAGCTCCCATAACAGCAAGAGATTGAGAATTCTGTCTGACTCCGAGGATACTGACAAGTGTGACAAGCAGCACAAGAATTGAAAAAGCAGGCAGAGCGGGAATCATTGAAAAATATGAGAATGTAAAGAATACTGTTAAGTAGACAACGGCCACACCTCCACCCTGAAGAGAGAGAGCATAATCTCTTTTCGAATTTCGCCATCTCCATCCCAGGGAAAGCATGGCAAGACCCCCCAGGGCAACAAAAGCCAGTCTGAATTCCACTGGCATTTTCAGGTAAGGTTTTACGTATTTGAATAAAAATGAGATTCCGATTAATAGTAGAATGATTCCGCCTTTAACTGTCAGATTCCCGCCAAAGAGAAAGTCTTTAATACGTTTTACCCATGCCGGAAAAGGTTCCATTGCGTTTGAAGATTCTATTATTTCGTAATCTGGTGCGTTCTCATATTGTTCTGTTGTCGGATTATTTCCGAAAATCAATGGTTCTTCAGGACTCAGGTTTTCTGAGGAGTCAGATGCCAGTGGTGCAATCGTTGCGTTCTCTTCTGACAATTTTGAGGCTTTTTCTTTGTGTGCATCTGTGGATGATCGAGGATCAGTGTAAACTTGAGCAGTCTTGAATCCTTCTTTTCGCTCTTCGTAGATCTTCCAGTTCTCCAGTTTCTCGAGACGGTTTTTGAGAATCTTCATCTCGCCAGAAAAACTTTTTGTCATAAGAATAATGGCTATAAATAGTCCTGCTATGATTAGCAAAAGTAATTCGATCATGGTACAATACTGCAGGAAATACGTTATTTGAATAGTAAATTATGTATGAAAAGTGAAATACAACCGGTTATATGATAGGCTATGCCTGAACCATGAGTTTCCATAAGCAGGAAGGAGTATCATAATTTGTCTTTAAATAACGCTTCGCCTTTAATAATCCACGAGATTCCAAACGCCAGAAGTGCTATGGTCTCCATAAGCAGGATTGGTCTTGCATCTTTAAATATTGTAATCTTAAAATGATAAAGAATTAATACACTCAGCACAGCAAGAATGATTATCAGTCCGCATGATCGGTAGATTATATTGCGAATTATTTTTTGTTTTGTCGGATTATTGCCGGATGTTCTTGTGAAAAGAAACATGGATACGGATGCTACGAGAATAAAAAAAACACCTGCCGAGATATTGTGCAAAATATCTGAAATCCCGGGAGATAGAGAAAAAATACTCTTATTGCAATGTACAGCACCTTTCAGTCCCATCGGGAATACAGCAATTCCAAAAGCGCCGAGTCCGCTGAGAGTCGTAATTACGTTATCGAGGAATTCATTGCCGCGATATGTAATCAAAAGAAATCCCACAGCAAACAAATGTCCGACAAAAAAGTCTCCCATATTTGTATAGTAATAGGCACTGATAGAATCCTGTAATCGGTTTTCACCGTAGAGATAATTGCCGATTATGACAATCAATGGAAGAGTCATGCCCAGAATTCCAATAAGGTATCGCAAAGAATAATAAGACATAACCAGTTCATTACTGTGTTTCTTCTCTTGAATTTCCATGGCTGCAACTCCTCAAATATAAAAAAGCAGACGCAGTCATAATATTATCATAATAACATATTTGTCATTTAGAAAATAAATGTTTATCGGTAGTCGTTCTCTATGGGAAAATAGAATTTTCCATTTGGTATAAAGCAAATTGCGGGTGGGAGATAGCCGCCGGAGACCGTATGGCTCCGGCGATTTTATCATTATTTTTTGAAAATTGAAAGGATCTTTCCCAGGAGTCCTTTTTTCTCCTGTTTTTTTTGCCGTTCGCGTTGACGATCATCACGGCGTCGCTGGTCTCCTCTCGCGCCACGTTGATCATTATCTCTGTCGCGGTCTCGACCTCTGCCATCGCGCCGGCGATTGCTGGATTTGCGTCTGGAGTCGGAGCGCCTGTCACCATCTTTTCGCTCTTCTCTATCCCCTTCGCGACCTCGTTTTTTTCCGCCACTTTTCTTGCGGCGTCGATTCTGATTGGCCGCTTCTCTTGAGGCGCTTTCATGAACGTCCTCGGGTGCACGTCCACCGGCAACCGTATTCACGCCGGAGAGAATTGCTTCGCGATCCATGGCTCTAACACTGCTTGCGCTTGTTCCTGATGCAGCCTTTCCGTCCTGGCGACTATCTTTTCTTTCGCCGCCCTGGCGGGGTTTTTGTGATTGCTGGTCACGTGATCTTCCCTGTTCACGGTTTCCGTCTTTTCCTCGTGGTCTTCGGCGTCTGCGGTTTCCCGTTTTACGTTGACCACCGGATTCCTGTGGAGCATTATCCATACTCTCATCCCCATTATCGTCTCTCGAAACCCCCGGTTCACGAAACGGCTTAAAGTTTCCCTTCGGCATCTTCAGATATTCTTCTATAATCTCACCGGTTGGGATTTTTACTTTAAGATATCGTTGTATCCTGGGAAGATTATCGTAATCATCTTCGCTGGAGAACGCTACACTGACACCGCTTCGACCGGCACGTGCTGTTCTTCCGATTCTGTGTACATAACTCTCCGCATCCTGCGGCAGGTCATAATTATACACATGTGTAATATCATCGATATCAAGCCCTCTTGACGCGACATCGGTGGCTACGAGAACGTTGTATTTTCCTAATTTAAAGTCTTTTAACAGTTTAATTCTTTTTTTCTGATCCAGAAGAGAAGATATTCCAACTGCGCCGATTCCGTACTTCTGCAATCTATCAGAAAGTTTCTGTACCATATGGCGTGTGTTCGTGAATACTATTGCTCTAATATTATCTTCATTGAGGATCAAGTTTAACAGGTAGGGGAATTTTTCTTCCCTTCCCAGATGGAGGAGTGACTGGTCAATTTTATCAACCGCCACCGAATCGGATTCAATTCGAATCTCGATGGGGTCTTTCATAAAATCAGAAGCCAATCGCATAACATAGTAGCTCAATGTTGCTGAAAACAACATCGTTTGAGTTCCTTCCGGAGCGTGTTTCATGATGTATCTCACATCCCGTATAAAACCCATATCGAACATTCGATCGGCTTCATCAAGGACCAGAAACTTTAGAGCTTCTGTTTTTACTTTTTTCTGTTTGAGATAATCAATAAGTCTTCCGGGAGTGGCTACAATCAGATGTGGTTCAGCCGCAAGTTCTGCTTCCTGTTTTTTATAGCCTTCGCCACCGTAAATAGCCGTAACTTTGACGGGGCTTTTTGCAGTCAGCTTCTCCGCTTCTTCTTTGATTTGAAGGCAAAGCTCCCTGGTAGGAGCAACGATCAATGCTGCCGGATTCTCAGGTTTTTCATTGAGGATCTTGTTTAGTATGGGCAGCAAAAAAGCTACAGTTTTACCTGTACCTGTCTGGGCTATACCCGCAATATCGTTTCCCTCAAGTGCAGGCTCGAGGCACTGCTCTTGTATGGGGGTCAACTCTTCAAATCCCGCTTCTATAGCGGCACTGATGAGGTCTGGATGGATTTCCAGTTCCGTAAATTTCATTTCAAGATATGAGATCTTATCTGCCATTACTGTGTCAATCCTTAACACAGTGTTACCCGGTTATCAAACCAATCATTTTGAGACTTTAAGACAATCTGGGCGCTTTTCTGCAAAAAGTGAAGTCCGAAGTTCATTGATTTCTGTATTTCACGTTTGTATAAAAGAAAATCTCCTGATTTGTATTATTCTCAATAACCAGTAAATAAACCTGAGAATATGAAGAGAGTGTGGCTATTCAATTTGATTTCCGGTTATTCAATCAAAAAAAGATTTGAGGTGGAGCAATGGGTCAAAAATAGGAGTCAAGTGTATAGTATCCTGGCGATTTCATTGGGAGGTTCGCCTTTGCTGGAAAAACCCCTTGACACTCTGTACAAACGATTAGTATAGTTTTTTCAACTTCTTGATATTCCAGCCTGGACTGAGTCAATGTTATTTTACCAGAAACAATCGCCTTATAAATTTTTTAGATATATTTCAATTGTATTGCTCTTTTCTGTTTTCGTATCCCCCATTTTTACTCGTGAAAATGAGGGTGCACTGAGCGGTCTCCCTGTTCGATCTTCCGGGAAAGTGGGGAATATAATGAAGCGTGGCACTATTCGCATCGGTCTGCAAAAAGACTATCGCCCTTTCCATATTGCTGATCCTCGCCCGGGTTTTCCTGGAATAGATATTGAACTGTCCGAAGCTCTGGCGGATGCAATGAATGTCAAAGTTGAATATCATTATTTTGATCTAAAAAATTTAATATCTGCCACAATCAAAGGTGAGGTTGATATCGCTCTGGGAGGTGTTTCAGCAAATCTCTATCGAGCTCAATACGTAAATTTTACCGATCCATATCTTATAACTACTCCGGCTGCATTGTTGAACAATCGTGTTCTTCCGCCGGTAAGTGAGTCGACGGATTATCCTGCGAAGAAGTTTGATTCTCTGTCCGATTTGAAGGATCTGGGACGCCTTACAATTGGAGTCAAATCCGGAACAACCAATGAAAAACTTCTTACCGAAGATGCAGAGTTTCGTTTCCATACAATTCGTTCCTATCCGGATCGAGAAAGTCTGTTGCAGGCAATCAAGGACGGAGATATTGATGTGCTGGTAGCTGATGGTGTTTATATCCAGGCGCTTATTCTGGAGCAACCTCAGCTTCGCACACGATTGGTTCCTCTGCTCAAAACATATCGCCAGGAACATGTAAGTATTGTTGTCGCACCGGGCGATATGGAGACTTTGAATTATATAAATTTCTTTATCAAAGAGATGCATCGGACCGGTTACATGGATAAGATTAACTCTCGTTATAGCAGCAGTAATGATTGGATTCCCGGAAATTAGTATTTTTGCGGATCTTTATTTACATCCATTGACCTGTTGTATACTATTTCAGCCGGATCGAGTAACAATTGGAATATATTTATCGGATTAATCATATGAATCGACTACTCAGGAATTGGTTTAGATATTTTGAAACTGTAATCCTTGCTTATTTTATATTAGTTCCCTCTGTGCTTTTTGCCGCCAATGAAGCGGATGAACCTTTTGATTACAGCGGGAATGTTTTTTTTCAAGGCTTTTATCTGAGTCGTGATTTGCCGCTTGTCAGGCCGGATGAACTTGACTACACAGACGGCAGTGGTAATAAGATTACCTTTCCGTATCAGTCTGTTTGTTCCAGTCCGGATTTGATTCGAGATGATCTGAACTCCTCACTTGATTCCCGTTGTAAAGAAAAAGATGACTTTTATCGAATGCGTTTACGTGCGGCATTCGCATACCGTGCTTCGCCTTATGTGGATATTCTGTATGGACTTGAAGTTGGCTATGTTACCTTTGGAAGAGAGACAACATCATATGGACCGGGTTCCGGAGGTCAGGGAAGCGGCCGAACCAATCTGGAAA
>JBNKQE010000297.1:0-6364 GCA_050295715.1 Leptospirales bacterium | reverse complement strand
GTTTAATAGTCTGAAACTCCATTCAAGTGTCGCTTTTTTTTGGCTATTGTAAATCAAAATATATATTTATCTTTAAACAGCAAGATAAAGTATATTCAAATTTCATTCTGATTGTTTGCAAATATAATTAATTTTCAGATCTATTGAAATTCAATAGACACAGGATTCACAAATCTTTGACTCCGAATAGAGAATTGCAATATGTCACTCAAATCTATTAGAATAAAAATAATTCTATCCAATATTGTTTTAGTTTTCTCAGGCATAATATACTCATGCAAATCTACCGAAGGATGTTTCGCGGGAATTTCAAATTGCATGAAAATCTACCCTTCTTCGTGTTATGAAAGTAAGTCACTGGAGTCCGCGACCGGAGCAATCCTCGATTATGAGGTTCTTAAAAAGATTGATGGTTTTAGCAAACCGGAACAGATGTCTCTGTGGTCCTATAACCGAATTGACGGCTTCAGCCCGAACAATGAAATTATACTGTCAGGTACGTGTAATGAATCTCAAGGACTTTCCGGTGTAAGGAATGCAAACGAGAGTAATGTACTCCCCCCGATTGTAATATTTGATGAGTCAACAGGAAAAGAGATACGTTATAATTACTCCATGCGATACGACGGAGTTATTTGTGCTTTAAATATTACTCCCGAATATCCATTTATAGAATCGTCACGAGTACTGATTGGAATAAAAAAGAATAGTCTATTACAATGGAACTGGTTACAGGATGCAAAAAAATGGGAGAGACCTTATTGCAATACACATGATAATAACTCAAAAGAGATTGCCGGCAAACTCGCCAATATAAATCCAAAAGAGATTGTTTTCGCTGATATTTTTCATATAAGATCTACGCGAGAAATAATCTGGCCTCTATTATACACGGCTCAAACGGTTCTTTCCTCGGCACCAGAAAAAGACAATAACGTTTTCCGAATCAAAAATGAGTCGAGTTCACAAGTTTTCCATAACAAACCCATTGAGATACCCGAAATTTGCAGTATCCCGTGTAACCTGCTTGACAACGATAATGACCTGCCTGAAATAGATTGGAATACGGAAGACGAATTATATGATATCTATTCATATGGAAATCATCATTCATCTAAAAATATTATTCTCTCAAGACATCCGGATCTTTTTTCTAAAAAGAAATTACCTGACAGATGGACTGAGTTATTAAAAACAGAGAACGCAATTTTCTTTAAAGCCAATAAACTCCTCGATTCATCTGCGAAGAAATTTGATATGGCAATCCACGTTATCCGTACACTTGCAACAATCAAACAATTGAGGAAAATGTTATCATCCGAAAATAATTCCATTGTAAAATCAAAATATTTCTGTCCGATTATTGTAATAAAATCAACAATTGAAGCAGATCTCATAAATTATTTAGCTCCAAATTGTGAGAGATTTATTCTAATTCCGAAAAAAAATGAAAAGACAAATGTTGGTTACGGGGAATCAATTTCCGATTTATATATCAGAGAAACAGAAATGTTATTCAACGATTACCTGAAACAATGGCCATATACAGAATCAAGCAACATAACGCACAGAACTAAAAGAAGACCGTTTAAGATTGTTACCTGGGAAAATCCTGCAAAAGAAAATGCACCACAACCGCTTCTGGATATGTTAAAATAATGAACAATTATCGCCTTACCCCGTTATTTTTTCTTTCTGGATTTCTATTTCTTGTTGCAGTACTGCCGGTTCTCGCATCCTTCGACTTATTTAGAAATATACTTTTTTATCCTGAATCACGGATTAGTTCTTTTTTTGAACTAACGGGAGGCATCATAACCTTCATAGCTTCAGTGATTATTTTTAAGAAAAATGTTTTATTTCAGAATGTTTTCCAATTAAAAAGCGATAATGTAAATTCAATATCGCCATCGCTTATATTTATTCTTGCGTTGATTCCTGTATCTTCTTTTCTAATTCGAGCCGTCACGTTTACCTATGAGGCTTATAATGGGTTATACCTGGGAGACTTCGATTTTACAAATATTTCAGAAGCGATAAATAATACTGCAAAAGGAAATGGATTTCTATCAACACCTTTTCTCAACACGGGCATAACGCCCTCATATCTTGGACACCATTTTTCGCCTTCCATTGCAATACTGACTCCGTTATACAGCATTGCGAACTTTGTTAATTCAACCGGATTACTGCATCAACAGACTCACCTGCTATATGGTTTTGCACTTAATCTCATGATGCTAATTGCTGCTCTTTCCTGGATTTTTTTCATTAATAAAGAACTTGTAGACCCTGTGAGCATAATCTCATTTTCATCTATTTTTTTCTGGTCTATAGTATCCTGGAGATTAACGGCCTCTTTTCATTACGAGACTATCGCTTTTGCTTTCGCAATGGTAAGTTTCGCAACTGAAAAAAGAAAGGGATTTGCACAAATTATTTTCTGGTGTTCAATAATTATCTGGATGGGTATAAAAGAAGATGCGCCGGTCTATACTTTATTGTACGGAGCGGCATTGTTTTTTGAAGAGCGCAATCAAAAAAGCAGGGGGTTTATTCTGGTCATACTGTCTGTCATTTTCGCAGTGTTGGCTTTAATAATAAGATCAAACCTCGCCGGCGATACGGGAGTAGGATGGATTAACGGCTGGCTTTTCCGAGAAGAGCCCAAACTCCTTATTAAACCATTTTTAATCTTACTTGCATCTGCTGGTTTTCTTCCTCTGTTTGCTCCGCGATTTTTTATTGTGGCTATACTACCGGTAGCTTTACTGCATTTTATTTCCGGGCATCAGTGGCATGCTACGTATACAGGACATTATATTTATTCAATCGCTCCGCTATTATTTCGTGGGAGCATGGCCGGATTAAAGCGTCTTGACGATTGGAATGGATCGTTTCCCGTAAACCGGCTGTCAATAATTGCTCTTGTTCTCAGCTTTTCAATGATTACAGCATCTTTTGAAAAAAGTTCTCCGTATCCAGTTATTGCAGAATCAAATAAATTAAAATATATTGAACAACTTCTTCCACTCATTGAAAATAATGCATGCGTTCAAACAAATATCGAAGTATCTCCCCACATACAATTAGATAAAAAAGTCTTTCCTCTATATTCGCCTTCAGCCGGTCCCTATAAGTGGAACAATAATTATGAAAATTTCGTGAACGATTTACTGGATAACGAATGTAATGTGTATTACTTAATTGTGAATGAAAAATCAGTTTTCATCCCATTTTATACAGAAGATCACTTGAATAAAGTTAAGAATTTTGCAGACAGGAACATGAATTTGTTAATGGTCAGTGGAGGTTATAGATTATACAGAATATCGAAAGAGGAATGGAAGCCTACTTCACATATTCAATTTCCAGATTATTAACAAAGTAGACAATTTCATCACATTTATCCAGAATTTTCTCAAGATCGGAATCTCGCGCCGCAATTTCCATTTCTGCACCCAGTTCGGAAACTCGATCAAATCCGTAACCTCCCCCGGAACCTTTCAAATTATGACCCAGAACTTTCACTTGATCAAAATCTTTACTGTCTACAAGTTCCCGGATAGTCTCAATATTACTGAGCAGTCTTTCAAGGTATCCTGGAACAAGATCCATCAATTCCTCATCTACCTGAACCAGAATTTTTTCACTCATTTTGGAAACCCCAGACCAAATGATTCGATACAGTTATGATTCTTTAAATCCGTAAAAGCAAATCAATATCACTCGTAAAATTTAGCCAATAGTATGATCCGTGTACAAATTTTCTGTCAACAAAAAATCCGCGATATAATCTAAGTAATGCAGTGCATTCTTAATTCTCCGGTGGAGGGAAATGAGAAATAAATTCACGTTCAAGAACGGTATTCAGCTTTCGTGCAAAGATTCGAGATAACCTTTCAATAGCTTCCCTTTCGGATTCCTTAAATCCTTCGGATGGAGAATAATCTACTCTGGCTGATATCTCTCTGGAAAAAAAAGAATTAACCGTACTGCCTCCTTCCGGAGAGTTGTTTTTTTCCTTTACCTGGATATTCCCCAGTACTATAAGTTCGTATCGAACAGGGTTTCTATAGTTATCATACATCCTGCCTTCCTTGCGAAAAACAGAAATTTCTCCGGCAAGATTTAAATGCGAATCATTTCGGTCGTCTTGCAATATGAAATTCTTTCGACGTTGAATTTCTTCCCTCACTGCTCTTGTTAGAGTAATGTGAATATCCGGCTGAAAGGTATTGTTCATAAAATTTGTTACAAAAATCGTTCTCTGTTCATTCGGATAAACAGAAAGATCTGCATATTGAAAAAGAACGCATGAGTTTGCTGCAAATATAAGTAACAGGGCAAGTGAGGTGATAAATATATTTATATTATAACCTTTTTTTGTATTATCAATAATGTTCTGCTTCAAAATAATTTTGTTCCTTATAATCTATTTTTTATAATAGAATATTTTATTTTTTCTCGGGAGAGTCTGACTGCAACAGCTCCTCTCTTATTAGTTTAATTCCCTGGAGAATTTGATCCAAACTTTTTGCAGATATATAATTTGTAATTTCATCATCCATATTTCTTGCAGGGACTACAGAGCCTGCCGCAGTTACAATCGGAGTCACCGGAGAATAAATTGTAACAACTTTATCGGGACCATCTTCAAGTTTCACTCTGATTTCATAGTGTGGAAAATCATCAATATGTTGAGACTCTTTCGCTTGAATACCCTGCAGGCGGTCATCGTCAAGAAATAGTTTAATATTCAATCGTTTAATTGCTGACTCCACAGAGCGGGCTGCACTCATACTTACGATTTTTCCATTCACCTGCCAGGATTTACGCAAAGACTTCTTTGAAGTTTTATCTTCGCTATTTTCTCTGTCAATTTCTTCCTCGACAACAGAAAGCTCAATATTCTCAAAATCTTTTATTCCATCGGCTGCGATTTTAATCCCGGTAACCTGGCCGGCCCTGCTGAAATCCACAAGACGCCGATCTCTCAATTCACTATTGTTTTTAAGAGTTCTAAATGCATTCTCGGAAATAATAAAAACTGTTTCGTCAGTCCGATTATTTGAGATTTTTACAAAATTATTTCCTCTTGTTGCCACTCCTCCAATATGAACAATGACAGGTTTAGAGTCCTTTGAATGATAGAGGAGTAACCGCGGAACATTGCTGTTTTTTGAAAAACCGGCGCGGTTATTGTCAATACTTGAGACAGGATACGCACCCTGGAGTGAAGGCTTCTCCCATGTTTGAAATAGATTCTTTACCTGGCTTCCTGCTCGAAATAGAAGCTCTCGCTTATCTTTTGTTTTTCGCGCAACATAATATTTCGAACGTAACAATCCTGACTTACGAATAAGCTTTATATCGGGATTTTCAGTAACATAAGAAGTATTTCCAGCAGAGGAAAAAGAATTCCCATTTGCATAATATTCAATGACTTCCCAGTCACGATCCCATAAGGAACCGGCCTGATTCTTATTTTCTTTTCCAGGCATAAAAAGGACTGTAATGATAACAAGTAAACCGAATCCGATTGCGGATATTAAATATATTTTATCTCTATTCATAGACTTTTCAAGAAACCTGTCCTCTTTTTTTTCGATAATACCAGGCAGCTCCGGCCATCCCAAGTCCTGTAATTATGGGAAAGAGAAAAACACCAAACACAATATTACGAAGTCTATCATCATCCGACACCTGGACTTTGCGGCTAACACGATCGACAGACTCAATGCGAGCAGCCATTGGATTTTCCGTTAACCAGAGAACTGAATCAGTCAACAAGGTGAGGTTTTTGTGATCCAGAGGAAATTTCATTCCTCCATTGGATAAAAAATCCGAACCGGAAAATATTACAACATGATATGAATGGTCCCCTGCACCGGTGAATGCCAATCCCATTGGAAAACGACCCTGCTTTTCATTCTTGTCCTTGCGGCCATTCCCGTTTAAATCAACAACCGTGTTATTTGGTGAATAAATAAATGGGGTTTCTTTTTTTTCAGTATCAGTCTTACTCTCTTTCTCATCCTTCTTTTTTGAAGCATCCTTTTCACTGACAACATCGTTTGAAGGAACTCTGGATCCCCCATTATCCTTTTTGAATACTCCTGCTGATGGAAAGACGATTGGAGTTCTTCCCGCTGACTTAAGATTTTCAGTGATGCGATGATCACTCAAGCCTTCTGTTACAATTGCCTGGTTCATCCCGGGAACATTCCCTTTTACAGGTGCAATGTATGAATACTCAGATCCAAGAAAATCCAGCAACCATTGAAAGTGTTCATTCCCACCATTCTCAATTGAAACAAATACGGATCCTCCGGATCTTAAATAATTTAGTATTGTATTTCGC
>JBNKQE010000296.1:0-6377 GCA_050295715.1 Leptospirales bacterium | reverse complement strand
TTTCAGATCGTTTCTTATCACTTGCCTTTTGGGTTTCTGTGTAACGATCTGTTTTGTTAGAGATCTATCTTCTGCTTATCTGTATGATGGAAAGGTAGAAGATGCTGCAGTCGCGGATTTCCACGATAATAAATCATGAAATTGCCGATACTGAATCCTGTGCTTTCTTCTTTTCTTTATCCTTGCCTCGTTCCAGACATATCTTACACGACACATCATCCTTGAAAATTTCGCTCTCCGACTGCAAATCATCGTATATAAACGCTCCGTTCCAAAACCGAAAATCAAAACAAGTGATAGAATCTTCTGGATCATTTTTTCGAGATTCTTGAAAAACTGGCACGATTCCCTTGCTATCGTCACACCAGAAACTGTCATCCGATGGTACAGAGAAGCATATCGTTCTCTCTGGACATTCATATCCAGAAAGAACAACCCCGCTAGAACTTCCTATCGAAGTCCATGGCAGAACGGATACGCCGAACGATTCGTTAGAACCATCCGTGAAGAACTCACAGATCACATCATACCGCTTTCCGAGAATCATCTCAGAAAACTTGTGACCGAATATATGAAGTATTACAACGAGGATCGGACTCACTCCGGGATCCATAATGATTCTCCAAAGGGAAGAATCAGCGAAGTAAGACCTCCCGGGGGGAAAACTTGTTGCGTTTCCCAGGGCTAGAGGTCTACACAATCGCTATTCCTGGAGAAAAATTGCATAGGTTGAATTTTTGGAGGGTACAGCTGCAGAAAAAGAAACCATCAAGAAATTCCTCGATGCCTTCCTGATGAAGCAAAAACTGAAAGAGCAACTGGTTTCCTGACTCCCAATCTGTCTATCCTCGCCGCCTACCTGGCGTCTCGGCCCCCGTTCGGATAATAAGAGCGATTAACCGCTACGGGGCAGAAACGTAATTTAAAACAACAAAGCCGCGCTTTCACGCGGCCCCTGGGCTTTGCCACATGCTCGCGTGTCGCGCGAGCACGTCGGTTAATCAATTATTATTCAAACGCGGGGGGGATGATTTCAGAGGGCGCTGGCATTACCAGAAAATCACTTCCTTTTCTAAAAACAACTCCAGAAACCTTCAATCCTTTAATTTTTTCCGAATCAAAATAAACTATAAATGATAGAGGTATGGTATCGCCCTTGAATACGATAGGGACTTCGACAATCACAATACTCATATTCGTACCATTTATAATCGCCTGCCCGGTCAATATATATTTTTTAGCACCAGTATCCCAAACTCGTTTAAGAATTTTATCGGGAAAAAGCTTTTTTTCATAATCCACAATTTTACGAGAAAGTGCTCTCTTAACCAAGTCCGTAGCTTTTCCACATCGCGTATCACAATTATTTCTATTAATTCGAGCAATTACAAAATTATCAAAAACCGTGCTTCCTTTACTATTCGCTTCACTTAGTATACTATCAACATAGGTATCAATGTTATCTAATGAATACTTACCCGGCAATCTCCTGGCATTTTCAAATGAAACGTTCTCTCTATCGGCATAACGAATATCATAAAAATTGACATAAAACCTTTCACCTACTTTAACTACAGAGATTCTTTCATTCAGAGCAATATCCTTTTTAGTCTCAGATATAAAATCACCTGACCAAACGATTCCATTTCCAGACTTTCCAAAAATTGAACTATGTTTTTTTATATTGCCCTTTCGCGCTAAAACATCCCCTGTTTTACTTTTAATTGTAGCAATCTTTGCTGCAAAGCTTAAAAATGATGGATTTGTAAATCCATCCTGCTGTCTGGCAAGCAATAAATATGCACCAGCATAATCATGCTTATCAATACGGTTTAAGAAAGAAGCACCTACTTCCCCGCCTTCCTCTCCTGCACTAACATTACAACTGAAAAGTAGCAATAACAGAAAAACAAAATATTTATTATATAAGACGAATCTATTCATCATAACACACATCCAGCATACAACCACTAATAAAATAAGTATACGTATTCAAAATACTATGCGTATCATTATTACGGTTAAAACTCCGTGAATACGAATATATTGAATCTCCAAAACCTGCTGATACCCCTGAAGTATGACCTACGATAGGGTTGTCAATTTTATATGGATAACCATCTTCAATATCACCAGCACAGGTTGATAATACACAATAAGTGCTAGTAGTATAAGGCTGATCTCCCCAAAACTCTGCAGCGCTAGATCCTGGCAGATCTGTATAATTTACTCCAACCGATGCATTTGGTGTACTGAACTGTTCTAAAAAATCCGTTGTAGGCGATACAGTATATAATCCAACCTCTGTCTGACCAAATATTCCGCGAGAGGCAATATCTTTATAAAATCCCCATCCAGATTCTAGAAGAACTCCAAATCCCAATTCGACATCCAATGATACACTTTCATAGTCATGCTCTGCAGTTTTCTCATCAAAATAAGCCTTTTTGTCTTCTTCACTAGCAGGGACAAAATTTTCTGGAACAAAAATTCTTTGTCCTCGGTTTAATTCAGCATCTGCCGGAAGCCCATTCATCGCCAAAATTTCAGCTGCTGTGAAATCTTTACCGTACTTGTCCTTCAAGGCCTTTTGTACATCAGCAATAGTATCATTATTACCCACTAATCCAGATTTCACATCATAATTATGCACCGTAACCCCGTCTTCACCAACCATGTAGCTGTGCACATTCTCTACTTCGAAGTTGTAGACATTGACCTTCGCGTCCAGTGACTTCTCGGTCACATCCGTAACCATCAGATACTCACCGTCTTTCAGCAGTCCCAGATCACCCGGCCTCAGATCCTTCGCTTCTGTCCACCCCAGATCCTGTATCCAGAACGGGTGGTTCCACGTCGTCTCCAGCTTCGTGCCGTCTTCGTAGGAGATTATAAAGAGAAGATCGGTTTCGTGAACAAAGGTTTCGTAGACCTTATTAATCTCAAATTCGCCAGTTTTCTCGTTGAATGAGACTACTTCGTCACCAATAGCCACCGTTTCGATGGGTTTCGTGCTTCCATCGGCCATGTGAACCTTCGTTCCTGCGGTGAAGCAGGTTCTCTGATGATAATTCCCATCAGCATCTATAAAACCATCACTGTCAGATACTTCACCTCCAAATACTCCACGAGCAGCGTCCTCTATTCCTCCCGTTACGGTATCCCAGAATCCTCCGTCTCGAGATGTATTGAACGCATCACTCTGTCCCCCGGTTACTTGATCAAGCACTCCCGCTTTATGGAGTTCAGCCTCAAGCCTTTTCGGATCATTCATGATTTCAGCAAGTTCGGCTTCAGTCCAGTTCTTCCCGAATTTAGCAAAAGTATCCTTTAGATACTGAGCTTTCTTCTCTGCTTTATACTCCTCCTGAATATCATGGGACAGATTGTCCACGGCACCTTCCAGGGCGTCCATGCTTCCAAAGGTCTTTCCGCCCTCTTGTTGCTGAACCCAGGTATCATTGGAAGCGGAGAATGATTTACGTAATTTAATGAAATGCTCGCTATCTGCGGCTACACTGGCTGTAAGACCGGCTGCATCACTATAGCTTAAGGTCCCGCTCAGGGCACCAACACCAGAAACTTTCAACGCCGCAGAAAATCCTTCTCCCTCACTGTAACCTAAATCCAGATACTTGCTCTTAAAATCCACTCCAAGTCCATTCTTCTGACTCCAGGATAGCTGACCGGCACCGCTGCCTGTGGCATCCCCCTGCTGTATGTAAGCAGATACTCCGGCTCACTTCATGTTGGCCGCCTCACGCAGGCGATATTAAACGTGTTTCTTGCAGGCGCGGGCAATCGATGGGTGCGAGAGAAGAAGGAGAGAAGACCAAACCGTCCCCTCGGGCAGGCTTCACCTGGCTCGGGGTTCGCTTCGCCCGGTTTTGTCT
Organism: Leptospirales bacterium; assembly: GCA_050295715.1. Taxonomy (GTDB): domain Bacteria; phylum Spirochaetota; class Leptospiria; order Leptospirales; family Leptonemataceae; genus JBNKQE01. Next base: position 2,484 of record JBNKQE010000296.1, on the reverse strand, counting down.
TCCCTCCTTCACACTACGATTTCTTGATTACCCATGATGGCGAGTAAACTACGGTAGAGGCGCCTGCGAGGTAGCGGCTATCATTTGTTCGTTGGTGGGGAACAACCTGCGTGAACGGGCTTTCCCTGGCGGGTAGGGCTTGCTTTTATTTCAGATCGGTTTGTATTATTTACCTTTTGGGCCTCATGAAAATGGTCCTATGTTAATGATCTTGCGTTATTTGTATAATTCGGATTAGTTTTCGGGTATTACTCCTATTAACTCTCTACTATTTCTCGCTCTCACCAGATGTCCGGATATCCGGACGCTTTTCTTTCATTTCCACGGTCTTACGTGCACGGTATTACAGCCATGAATTATATATTCATCTGGGTTCCCAATACAACAGCCAGCGCTCATCAGCCACAGGCCTAAAAAGCATAGGCTGGCTTATCGCATAATGTAATGATTTGTGATCAAAAGCTATATCAAGCAAAGCACCTTCTCCTGAAGGACCAACAATTGTATCAATAAGTCGATATTCTTTTCCATCTTTTTTTAATGTAATTATTTCATTGCGACTACCTTCACAGGAATATCTTGCATAAATCTCTAATACAGTCATTCCGCTACATAAAATTTTTCCTGTTAATTCACTACAGCTACCCTTTTCAGATTTTATATCTTTAACTTTTGTAAAAGCTTGTCTTTCTCCAGAATCACATGGCAAATATATTTTATAATTTTTATTCACTTTTACAACATTACCCCCCATAGCACAGCTATTAACAATAGCTAATACACTAAGCAGGATTATATTTTTAGTAATTAATTCCATTTCTCACCAATAGAGTACCACAAATACAGTGTATATAATATAAATAATTCCTGGACGCGGCCTCCTTAAAACTGCAAGAGTTAAGTTACCACACGAAATCCCTGCAAAGGAGCCCGGCTGACCGATTACATGACCGGGATTCTTATCAGTCCGGGAAAGAAAACTCTCACTGCACTCGGCTCTATCCTGGCAGGTAATCCGCGCCATAAAACAGTTGTATCTAAGTTTTTTAGAAGGGCCGGATTCAAATCATCAGAAATTCGAAATCGTAGCGCCAGACGGATGATCTAAAATCGACTCAAACTTCCGCAAAGAAAAGGGGCTTCGATATAGAAAACAGAACGATATAGCAGGAGAACTGATACGATCAGTGCGAAGTTTGCTTCCTGCAAAACTTAAACTTGTTGTTGTCGCTGACAGTTTCGTTGATGCAAAGAGTATCTTTTCTATTCAGGATCGAAGGAACACAGTTTTTATTACTTCTATTTATAGCAATCGAGTCTGTAAAAAATCGTATGGGACCGAGAAGATTCATCTCAGAGGAAAGAATAAGAAAGACTAATAAAACTTCACCCTGATCAAAGGTAATGAATGCTGGACCGATGTCCAGAGCAGATTCTCTCACCCGGGACTGAAGGAAGAAAAGCGAATGATAAAGTTTCGTATAACAGGAGAAGTTCTAAATATATCCGGTGCTGCAAAGGCCTCGGTGGCTTACTTGCTTCGCTGGCAAATAGTATTTTTTCAATTCTTTATACGCTGTAATTCCGCTTATCCTATGCAACATTCTGTCCTCTATATTTTTTCCCTTAGCATATTCAACTGTTTAATTGCTTCTTTATATTCACGTTCACACTTTGGTTCTATTCTTATTATATTTGAAATAAAAGTATCCGCTGCTGGTATTATCACAGAAAAAAAATCACTTTCCGAGCAAACAATAATAGTAGGCTTGGGGTGACTTACCGATAACTTAATTTGATTTGTGTTTATTCTTTCAATAGAAAGCTCTATTGGCTGATCAGGAAAAAGAGTAGTCGATTTTTTTTTCCCTTCAGCCAAATCCTGAATACCATGCAGAAGGTATGCCCACAAGAAGTTTACATCATCCCAGACATCTTTTCTTACTAAATAAGTATTCCCAGTTCTAATTTCTATAGCGCCCTCTATGTAATCAATATCTGCAATTTTCCCATCATATTCATCAATGGGAGTAAAAAAATCACCATTTTTAAGAAAAGTTTTAATACTTAACACCTGGACCTACCTAACAAAAAATTGAGCAATACTCCCATTTTTTATTTCCGACAGTATGCATAGAGTCCCCATTAACACCATGTATTTTATAAATCGTATTAGTTTACATTTGTTATAGCATATCGATATTTTGCTGCATAACGGAATTTATCATTTCTGTTCCTGCCAAAACAATTTCGCTCCAGCCATGCACCTTTCCTGGAAGTCCCCCTTTATATATCTCAATTCCTGCCCAGCCCATTCTTGACCCTGCCGCTGCCATTCGAGACCAGTCGACTTGTTGCAATCTATTGCTTATAGAATCTCCCAGTTGCGTGATGGCTGGCATTGCATCATATACCACACCCGAATACGGAGCATCAAGATTATCTATCGATGACTGCGTTTGACTCCACAGATTGTTCTCAAGT
>JBNKQE010000295.1:0-6383 GCA_050295715.1 Leptospirales bacterium | reverse complement strand
CCGTGACTGAGAGCCCGGTCGCGCAGGCAAAACACCAGCGAACAAGTGATAGCCGCCAATTCACAGGCGCCTCAACCGTAGTCTACTCGAAAACGTGGGCAAACAATATGACGTAGTAAAGGAATCAGGGAAGACAAATCCGAGCGAAGCGACCCCGAGCCAGGCAAAACCTGTCCGAGGGGGCGGATTGGTCTACCCTGATTCCCAATCATCGTTACTCCCGATTGCCCGCGCCTGCAGAAACACTACAGATCGCCTGCGTGAGGCGGCAAACATGAAGTGAGCTTAGCCCTTCATGTTTATAATCGGTTTCACTCTGTCTGTTATATCAACGACAATTCCCTGCTGCAGTGCGATAACTTCGGAGATGTCTTTGTAGGCGGATGGCGCTTCGTCTAGAACAGCCGGGTCCGTTCTGGCAATAATTCCCTGCATCGATTTTTTGAACGAATCAATAGAGAGAACCTTTTTTGCCTGAGATCGACTCATTACCCGTCCTGCTCCATGGGACGCTGATGACAGATACTGCCTGTTACCCAGCCCACGTGTTACAAAGACTCCATCTCGCATATTGGCCGGTATGACTCCCATCTGTCCTTCGTCTGCCTGCGTGGCGCCTTTTCTGTGCAGTACTCCATCGGGAGTTACTATAGCGTGATTATGATTTTCATTAATCAGGGTTTCCTGTATTATTTTATTTATTTCGATATCATTGAACGATAGAATACGTAAAATTTCTCGCATCATATCAAGGCGATTCTCCAGAGCAAAGCGCAGTGCTTCATTGAGGTCAGCCAGATAAGCCTGACCGGGATCTGTATCAAGGGGAAGGTAGAGGCCGAATTTTTTCATGTAGTAAGAGCAAAGCGTATGCCCGACATTTCTTGATCCGGAATGTATTGTAATGGCGATATGCCCTTCCTGATTTTTTCCTATTTCAATAAAATGATTTCCGGAACCGAGAGTTCCCAGTTGATAGGATGCTTTTTCATTTATCATCCGATCCAGCTCTTTATCGCCGATTGCCGATCTAAATACTGGATAATCTTTTTTTAACTGATGTTCACGCCCCAGTCCCATGGGAATACGTTTTTGTATCTCTGTGAAGATTCTCTCTTTTCCGCCTGCCTGGAAAATTACATCATCCGCAGGGAGCCGCGTATTTGTAAGACACATACCGCAACCTATGTCATATCCCACAAAGGATGGCGAGATGATTCCATCGGTGAGTGCCACACTTCCGATAGGAAGGTCATACCCTGTATGAACATCCGGGAGGATAACCAGCTTTTTTACGAAGTCCCTCGACGCATTGCGTCGTATTTGAGCGAGCGCCTCCGTTTCAATGCGATCCGGTGATATTAGATATTCCACAGGGGAAGGGGAAGAATCTCCGGAATTCCGAATGTTAAATGTTTTGTTAATTATCTTATGAGTTCTGTCCTTACGCTTCTGTTTCTTATGTTTTTTCGACATGAAGGTGTTCTCATTTTGTTATAGAGATCCAGCGTCTTCCCTGTTCATCCTTTTTGAACTCCACCAGTTCCTCTTTTTTTAACTCTTTGAGGATGGAGCTAACATTGTCCTGGTCCAGGAGCTTAAACTCGGACAGAGCTCTTGCATTGAACTTTTCGTACTCTGCCATGGGCAATCCGGAGTCTCCCTTTTTCCAGTCACTTAGAGCCTGATGGAACAGGGCTGTCATAACCTCATCTTTTTTTCTATCATTTATGAGTGATGTCATTTTATCATCAGCATCGTGCAGTCTTCGAGTCAACATTCGGATGACAGTCATTGCAAAATTCGGATTGTCCCGAATCGTGAGCTCAAAGGATACTCTGTCCATCCGAATCAATTCGCAATCCACAATGGCTATACTTGTGGCATTACGGGGAGCGGAACTTATCAGAGACATTTCTCCGAAAAAATCCGTTTCTCCCAGTTCATTGATTACAACATCACCCGCATAATCGGTTCTCTGGATTTTCACCCGCCCCTTGTGGATCATATAGAGGGAATCAGCTGTATCTCCCTCCTGGAATATGACCTCTCCGGCCTGGTATTTCACTCCAAAGTGTTCAAACAATCGGCTCATCTTTTCCCTCCGCGACTCATATTCGCTAATATCCGCTTATGGAGTCGCTTTTTGGCCTGTACTAATATAACAGTAACTACTCAATGAATTATTCTGAATTTTAGAAGTCTATTGTATAAAAAGAAATAATTCAGTTATACACAGGTGAATTATTTCTTCAATCACCCTCTATAACATGAATTACTATTATGTATGGCCAGCAGAGCCTTTTTCATTACCATGGTCCCTGGATGGACCTGATTCGGATCAACCGGACAGGGAAGTCCGCTTGATCCTATAATGAAAAAGGCTCTGCTGGCCCCATTACATATTACGTGGTGAGTAGTTACATATATTATCGGATAATTTAGCGTGTATTTCAACCTTCTTTATCAGAAGCATCATTTTGTCGCAAAAGTTTCAATTTGATAGGTTTATTCTCATAAAAAATGGATTTTGATTGTTTGTAATGTTCGGGCTCTCTTATTTCCCCTGGAAACTGAGTTGCATTCGTTTCTCTTCTCAGCAATAGATTCGGGAAGGCACTCTCCCCTTGTCTGGATGTCGTATCATTGGAGTGTAAATGATAATCTGATCCTATCCATGCTGAAATCCTGTGCTTGACAAAATACGGGTGATTGAATCATAACTGGAACGTTAAAAAACTGTGAGTGATGAGGAAAAAGATGGTATTCAGTCCGCAAAGAGAAGCCCTGTTTCAGGTGGCAAAAGAACAAATTTATCGATACAGTGAGAATCCATTTTTACTCGCATCCGGTAAGGAGTCTCATCATTACTTTAACTGTAAAAAGATTACGCTGCATCCGCAGTATGGATTAATGCTGGCCCGGATCATTCGAGATGAAATTTTTGAACAGGCCGGAATCGTTGAGCTGCAGGCAGTGGGGGGATTGACAATGGGAGCTGATCCCATTGCCTACAGTCTGGGTTATGTTTATCAGGAGCGGAGCCGGATTGTCTACCCGCTGATTGTCAGAAAAGAAGCCAAGGACCATGGAACCGGGCAGCGTATTGAGGGCGAGATTGACAGAGTCTCCAGTGTTGTTCTTCTTGATGATGTTGTCACAACTGCCGGATCTTCTATCAAGGCCGTAAAGGCATTTCGCGAAGCCGGAATAGTGGTCGATAAGGCTGTCTGTATTATTGATCGTCAGGAAGGAGGGCGCGAAGCGCTTAAAGAAGAGGGGATCGAATTATTCAGTGTATTTCAAAAATCGGATTTTGGACATACCGAGAAAAGCTGAATCAACCCTTCCTCGAAATAATACCCGTTCGCTGAAATGTAGCCACAAAACACCCTGCAGCATAATATGAATGAACAGGGTGTTTTTCGAATTCTGCCGCCTGGATTACTTCTTTAGTAGCTATTTTTTTCGTAAGGCTTTTATCTTCTCTTCGATTATTGTGAGATTGTCCTGATATCGGGCCATTTCATTTTCCCGGGAGGAGTTCCCGGCTATTTGCAATCCGAGGAGCAAATCCCCTCCCGCTGTTCGGGTCGCTGCTCGAATGGTTGTGTAGAGCGTAATGGGAGCCTGTTTTCTAAAAACGATGTCAGCCGTAAATCCATGCTGCCGTAACAGGTAGTTTTTTAGTTCCTGGTCAGTGATCAATACTTTCAGACCGCCCTGAGAAAGGTTTATCACTTTCTGTTTTTCGCGTATCATTACTGTATTGGTATCCTGAATTTTTTCAACCAGTTCCTGAGCATGCTTTTGCATTGTTTGAATTGTCAGTTCATCAAAATGGCGGGTGCGGCTCTGCAGCAGTATATAACCAAGGGGAACGGGATCGACCGTGTTTTCTCCATATATTAATGGATAGATGACTTCTGATTTGATCTTTGCCTTTTTATACACTTCCATCTGTTTCGTGATATCAATACCCAGATATTTTGCAAAATCCAGGTATTGCTCCGATGGCGCTGCGTAAGAACTGGGAGCTTCCGTATCTTTTAACAGAAGCGGTTTCCCGCTCTTTCGTACTTCATCAAACCTTGTATCCCTTTTGCTGTAGACATCGATTTTTACAATATCAGCTGTTGATTTCAGTCTCTGTTCATACAGGCTGAAGTTCACTTTTACGGAAGTTGGGATATTGAACATAGTTGCATCAATGGACTGCTTGCTAGTTCTGAAATTTGTTATATAGACTTCATCACCGGCTATGGGCAGGCGTAAATGTTGCCGCTCTTTGCTGGCTATAGACAGGGTGATTGCCGCGCAGATCGAATAGCCACTGGTTGGATCTTTTCTTAAATAGCGGCAGGTAACCTCAATATAACGTCCCAGTACTCTATAGAGGACAATGTCCACATTTTGTTCCAGAGGTAGATCTTTTGCATCTACAAGGATTTCATTTTTGGCATAATTTACAAATGATATGATTTTGACTTCAGGGGGCGGGGAGGCCCCTTTCATAAACATTGACTTGCCGGCCAGGTGATTTTTCAATACTGTCTGGACTTTAATAGGTTCAGTAACGAGTTTCAGATCTCTATGTTTTGACTCATCTGTCATAATCGCTCAATTCCCCGGTGATTGAAAATCTTTTACTACTCAGGATTTAGACGTGTATATTCAGGTCTTCTTCTTTTTATTAATATCGTATGGAATACATATTTCACCTCGCTCAAAATTAAATAAAAATACAAGGTATACCTGATAGAACTTTTCTGCTGCGTTGATTATGAAATTCCAAACGGATAGAATAGACCTACTTATACATAGTTAAAATCATTCTAAGGCAATAAGCAACATAAATACGCAGAAAGTCTAATATGCAGGCTATGCTAAGCGGTCTGTTGTGCCTATATAGAGTGCAGTGTTTTTGTATGCGGAAAAAAAAGAATAAATAATGTGCGAGAATTGGAAAATATGTTGAAAAAAGAAACATGCTCTGGAAGGGTTATCGAAAGCATGAATGGCGCGCTGAAAAAACAGGCGATATGATTAAAGTCCGGTTGTAGAAGTGCTATTTATGAAAGTGATTCGCTAAAGCTTTCACTTATTGAAATTTAAAGAAAAGGAAACAGGTGTACATGAAAAAATTCAGCAAGATCCTGATGTTAACAGCTGCCTTTGCAGCAATGCCCCTTTATGCACAGGAAGAAGGTGCAACCGAAGAAGAATTGCCAATGGTTGACGTTGGTTTTGATATTGTATCAAACTATGTCTGGAGGGGATATGATGTCCATCAGTCATATTTTGACCAGCAGAGTAAAAGCATTTCTGGAACAAATGTCGCTCCAGCATTTCAGCCAAGTATTACAGTAAACACACCCCTGGACGGACTCTCTGTAGGCCTATGGGGATCCTTTGCCATGGTTGGTCGTGGCGATGTTGATTCTGACGGACGTCTTCAGGAAGGCGCTGGTGGATCCAATATCCTGACTGATAGCGGGGCTATTACAACTGCTTCTCCGTATTTTGACAAAGCGACACTGGAAAGTTATCTGCGAACTGACGCTTTAACTGATCCATATGGAACTGGAGCTGCAGATGGTGGTTTAATTGCTCTTGGTATGGCTGCAAATGGAGTAGATTATCTGGGGAAGGCTCCCGGATTCTACAAAGAAGAGAATGGTCTGAAAAGAGTTGATGAAGTCGACTTTACAATCGATTACTCTTTTGATGCTTCTATCGGTTCTTTTAGCGCTGGTATTGTCTCTTATGTGCTTCCAAACAGTGTGGCTACCGGAGCTGCAACCGAGCTTTATATATCATATAGCCCGGCAGCATTTGATGCTCTCGCTCTTGCTGCTTACTATGACATCGGATCAGGCGCTCAGTACTACAATGCAAGTCTGGGACATGATTTTGAGCTGAGTGAGTCTGTTGCGCTGAGCGCAGGTGTTGGAGCTGGATACGGTGTATTCACGGGAATGCAGGGAGTAATGGATGTTACATACTCTCTTGGGATGAGCTTCGGCGATTTCTCTGTAGGTCTGAATCTTGTAAATCGCCCCGATCTGAAAATGTATGATGGAGACTCTACCAGCAAGAATGTTCCGGCATGGATTGTTGGTGGTTCCACAAATACTGATGGCCTGGTCGCAGATCCTTCACAGAACAATGGCCTGGTCAACGAAGTGGTTAACGGAGCCATCGGAAACATGATAAATGGAGTAAGCCCGGCTGCTGCTCTGTATCCAGATGATCTCGGCTATCACATTAGCAATCAATTTATACTCCGCTTCCATACTAGACCGAGGTTGCTTCCTTGCACTCCAGGAAACCAAATTGGAACCAAGAAATACGGTAAAGCCTCTAGTGGACCGGTGATCATC
>JBNKQE010000294.1:0-6409 GCA_050295715.1 Leptospirales bacterium | reverse complement strand
TGATGAAGAATCTGCGCCTGCGCTCTGGCCTGCGTCTCCACCTGGATGGGCTCCACCCTCCGGTCCACCCTGGGCTCCGCCTGCATCTCCGCCAGAAGCGGCATAGATCTTCTGACCCACTTCCATGGAGATGTTTCGAATTTCATCCCTGGCTGCCATGATTCGCTCTCGATCTTTGCTCTCCAGAGCTTCCCGGACATTCTTGATCGCTGCTTCAGCTTTCTCTTTATCAGCAGCCTCGACTTTGTCGCCAGCTTCATTTAAGGATTTTTCAAGGCTGTAGGCAAGGTTATCCGCTTCATTGGTTGCTTCCGCCAGTTCTCTGTTCTCTTTATCGCGAGATTCGTTCTCTTTGGCTTCATCAACCATTTTCTGGATTTCGTCTTCGGAGAGACTGCTTGTTGTTTCTACCCGAATTTTCTGCTCTTTTCCGGTGCCGAGGTCCTTGGCTGAAACATGAACGATACCATTGGCATCGATATCAAAGGTTACTTCAATCTGCGGTACGCCGCGTGGTGCGGAAGGAATTCCAAGCAGGTCAAAACGAGCCAGAGTTCGGTTATCCCCTGCCATCTCTCGTTCTCCCTGGAGAACATGAACGGACACGGCTGTCTGGTTGTCAGCAGCAGTGGAGAAAATCTGAGACTTACGTGTTGGAATTGTTGTGTTTCTCTCTATCAAACGTGTAAATACACCGCCCAGGGTTTCAATACCGAGCGAGAGAGGAGTTACATCCAGAAGAAGAACGTCTGACACATCACCGGCCAGAACTCCGCCCTGAATGGAGGCTCCAATAGCAACCACCTCATCCGGGTTAACCGAACGGTTGGGTTCTTTTCCGAAAATTGACTTAACAGCTTCCTGAACTGCAGGGATTCGAGTTGAACCGCCCACAAGAATGATTTCGTCAATTTCCGATGCTGAGACTCCGGCATCTTTCATTGCATTAATACATGGCTGCTTTGTACGATTGACAAGATCAGCTGTAAGCTGGTCGAATTTTGATCTGGAAAGAGTCAGGTTCATATGCTTGGGACCTGACTGATCAGCTGTAATAAAAGGAATGTTGATCTGTGCTTGCTGCGTTCCGGAGAGTTCTATTTTAGCCTTTTCAGCAGCTTCTTTCAATCTCTGGAGAGCCATTCTATCTTTTGCTATGTCAATTCCGCTCTCTTTTTTAAACTCTGCAACCATCCAGTCAATCACAGCCTGGTCGAAGTCGTCACCACCCAGGTGAGTATCTCCATTTGTGGACTTTACCTCAAAAACACCGTCACCAAGTTCCAGAACGGATATATCAAAGGTTCCGCCACCGAGGTCATAAACAGCAATTTTTACGTTCTTGTCCTTTTTATCAAGACCGTAAGCAAGTGCTGCTGCTGTCGGTTCATTGATAATACGTTCTACTTCGAGACCGGCAATTTTTCCGGCATCTTTTGTTGCCTGACGCTGCTCATCATTAAAATACGCAGGTACTGTAACTACAGCTTTAGTCACTTCATGACCGAGATATTCCTCAGCCGTTGCTTTCATCTTCTGAAGAATTGTAGCAGATACTTCCTGCGGTGAGAAGGAACCAAAGTCTGTTTCAATTTTAATTCCGTCCGTACCGGATCTTACCAGTTTGTAAGATACAAGGTCCTGCTCGTTTCCAATTTCTGAGTATCTTCTTCCCATGAATCTTTTCACGGAACGAACTGTGTTGTGCGGATTGGTGATTGCCTGGTTTTTTGCAATCTGTCCAACAAGACGAGAGTCTGCCGTGTAACCAACAATTGAAGGTGTGGTTCTTGAGCCTTCCGCATTTTGAATCACAACAGGCTCACCGCCTTCCATGATGGCGACGCAGGAGTTTGTTGTACCAAGGTCAATACCGATTATTTTCTCTTTCGACATGCTTCCTTACCTTTTCTAATATACTTGCTTTCTATTTACCTGAACTCAGGTATTCTGTTTCTTACCTGCCGGATAAAATAGATCCATCCGACATGTAGTGTATGTTATTTCAATATGCGAAGACCGCCTTATGCAGGTTTACCTACTTTGACTCTTGCAGGGCGAATAACCTGACGATCACCGTTTTCCATCTCCAGGAAGAATCCATCCTGATAAACCTCAATAACAGTATCCTGTTCAAGGCCCTCACGAGGTTCCATGGCGATTGCCTCCATTGATCCCGGGTCAAAGATTTCATCTCCGGGAGAAAACCTTTTGATCTTTTCTTTTTCAAGAACACTCATAAACTCGCTTCGAATCATATCCACACCGGTAATAAAATCTTTAACGGCAGGGTCATCTGTAGAGGCTTCCACTACTCGATTCAGGTTATCAATAACCGGCAGAAGTTCTTTAACGAACCCGGTAACTGCCTGGATTCTCAAACGAGCCTGATCTTGCGAAACTCTTTTTTTGAAGTTCATAAACTCGGCACGTTCACGTGTCCAGGCATCCTTCATTTCAGCGGCTTCTTTCCTGAGTTTCTCCATTTCTTCGTCCTCCAGGTCGAGAGACGAAGCTGGTTCAGTAGAGATGCCTTCCGCAACATCAATATTTACTTCACCGCTATCATCATTGATTTCTGCGGTTTGCTCTAATTCTTGCTCTGAACTGGCTTGAGTTTCCTCATCCATATTACTTTCATTTTTCATTTCTTCGTTCATACTCATTGCGTTTGATATCTACCGGCTCCTTACCTGTAATTTTGAATTTACGTCTACCTGCTGATCTTCGTCAGTAATCCGGAAACCAGAAGGCTCATATACTCAACAATACTGATAACTCTTGGATAATCCATGCGGTTGGGACCGACAACACCGATGGATCCTATTCGTCTTTCCCCCATCTTATAACTTGATGATATAATGGAAAGTCCTGAAAGACGTTCCTCTCGATCTCCGTCGATTGCTACGACGATATCTTCGAGTCCAGAAGTCGTTTTTAATACATTTTTTAAATAATCATCGGGAGCAAATAGTGTTCCAATCTCTTTAATTCGCTCCGATTCGCCACTGGCAACCTGTACAAACAAATTTTCAAGTCCGGCTGTGAACATCTCGACATCACCATACGTTAAATCGAAATTATTGGCGATTATTTTACTTATCATGGGAATGTGTCTTGTAAACTCCAGGTCATCGCCCAGATTTTCATCTATGAGCAGTTTTCGGACTTCATTAAGATCATTACCCTTTAAAACACTGTTAAGATATCTGGATATTTTGTGAAGAGTATCTGAAGCAATCCTGTATTCCAGGAACATTGTTTTGTTATAAACAAGTCCGGATCGTGTTACAATCACAACCAGGATTTCATCTTCGCCCATATCGATAAGCTCAATATGCTTGAGAACGGCTGCTTCCGGTTCCGGACCAAGAACCACACCGGCAAAATCTGTTAGAATGCTCAATATACGGCAGGAAACATCCAGAACGTCAGCAATCCTGAAATCTCGTTTTAGATACTCTGATTGTATAAACTTACGATCTTCTTCGTGAAGGCACCTATTCCCTTCGAGATTGCGGACATACATCCGATAGCCCTTTTCCGTAGGGATACGGCCTGAGCTGCGATGCGGTGAGAAGAGGTAGCCCTTCTGGTCAAGCTCGGCAAATATAGAACGAACTGTCGCCGAACTCAACTTGAGATCGTATTTTTCAATAATATAAAAACTGCTGATGGGTTGAGCTTCTTTAATATACCCATCAATTGCCATCATCAATACATCACGCTGACGTGCAGTAAGCTCCACATCATCTGCGTATGGGTTTTGATCAAGTTCTCCGAAACTTAAATATATCAACTGGCATTCCTCTGGAAAAAGAATGGATAAATCCAAATTCTGGCCGTCCAGCCGGAATATTTAGCAGTCATATGCTTCGATTGCTAAATATTGATTCAAAATAAGTATAGTTAAAGGCATTGTCAAGTAATAATCGGAAAAAATCAGCAGTCAGGGAGATGGATTGCCAGAAGTCGTCGAGAGTTCTCTGTATATCTCCACCGCCTTTTCCTTTTTCCCCATCTCTTCATATAAGAAAGCCTGATTGTAACGAGCCTCTTCAAGCGCAGGATTATTTTTATATGAAGAGATGAACAACCTCAGTGCCTGGTCCCTGTGACCCAGCCACCAGGCGGCTATCCCCGCATGAAATTCTCTTTTTGCGAGTTCTTCTGAAAGTCCGGTATGGAGTAAAACATCCTCTGAGGTTAAAAGGTGATCAAGGGCCTCTTCAAAATACCTGATTCTCGATTCAGTTGACTCTACCTTTGAGTATAGAAGGAGCAGAGCCAGATCGTATCGATTTTTTTCCAGATAGGGCTGTTTTTTAAGTATCAAACGGGCTATTAAAATGGCTGATTCAGAATCCTTTTTTTGCAGATAGGAATCCAGTTTCTTGTGAAGTGATACTATTTCCCGCTCCAGGTTATTTCGAGGAGTTTGTGAATAAAATGGAGATACGGGGGCGATAAGTAGAATCCCGCAAATCAGAGAGAGAGCAGTTCCGGGTGTCCAGCGTAATGTCATGAGATATAAATTAAAGCCTGGAGACTTCCAGGGCACCGGGATAAATATAATTCAATATATTATAACCGAGGTCAGGAAATTGAAAAAAATGTAGTTCAAAGGTGGTGCCCAGGTTTCCGTTCAGACGGGAGACGGCAGCTTCCAGGTCTTCTTTTGATGTATTAATAAGAATTGTCAGCAGGACTCCTGGAGCAACGATCATGACTCTCTCTTCTTCATCCAGAACATGAAGCAAGGATGTGGCCACTTGCTGCTGCATTAGCTTCCAGGCACTGTGTACACTTATGTTTTGAGAGGTCAGATAAGCAATGGGCAATCTGCCGCGGCTCTCTTTAAGTGCCCCTTTAAGTATTCTGTAAAGCCTGACGAAACTTCCACCCTTCCCCAGGGATGCGACAGATTTATAGTCCTGAAAGCGCTTAAATGAATTCACAAAAGATATCATATCACGGATTGTTGCGTGAAACATATTCTCATTTTTATTATCATATTTAACAGGCTCGTTTTTATAAAACAGGACCACGTATCCTCTCATATTGTACTGTTTGAGATTGACTATTTCAATACCTCTAAATCTATTAAGAAAGTGACTGCTGAGTCGTTTGCGAAAGTGAAGATTCTGTTTAACGGTAGTACCCATTTTGAAATACTGACGGATTCCCATATCCTCAACAATTGCCTCGGAAGGTCCAATAAACAGATTGGACCTTGTATAGGAGTCAAATCCAATATCGAGATAAGTTCTGGATGCATAGACTGCCGGATCATATAAAACCCAGCCCATTGCCGCTGCTCCACGTAACCGGGCAAGGAAGCGATTCAGTATTATAAAATCTGAAGGGACAGGGTTGTCAATCCGGCCCAGATTCAAAAGGGATCGGGAAACAATATCAGAGATCGCCAGAGACGGAACGGTCCACAGTTTATCAATATTGATTTCGGGGATATCTTCAACAGCGGGAAATTCGAGAATTTCTGCTAACTCATCTGCATGCTCCTGAATTTCTGAATATTCCGGAGCCGGGGGTTCTTGTATTATCTCCTCTTCGTCTGTGATTTCTACGGAAGGTGGTTTGGAAGGCAATGCAACAACCGGTTCGGAAACAGCAGTTTTTGCCATTACTTGATTTGCTACGGATTTTAACTCAGAACTGAAAATTCTATCCCGGATGGGCGGTAGTTTTTTCTCTGCAGTAGAATTATCCAGAAACTTCAAGAAAGACGCTGCTGGCTGCCTGGTTAATGGGATATTTCCCCAGTCCATATCTCCCGGTTTTATTATCCCATCCATAGTCAATCTAACTCCTTGAGCTCGGGGGTACAACAACGTACCTGTATATTATTACGACTTTTTTTTAGATAAATATGACACATTAAGTCATTAAACTGATACTTTTTTGCTTTTTATTACGGTTCATGTTTCTTATAATACACTTGTGAAAGTCTTTTATGTTTTTATTGATGGAATCGGCGCTGGCAGCAGCAATCCTGAAATCAATCCATTTGCCCGATTTGCAAAGTCCGCTTTTTTACCGCTGGCGGGAGAGGACTCCAGGATAAAAGGTCTACATTTCAAAACAATCGATGCCAGCCTGGGTGTCAAAGGGTTGCCCCAGTCAGCAACCGGTCAGACGGCTCTATGGACAGGGATGAATGGTCCACAGATTCAAGGGCACCACTTAACTGGATTTCCCGGACCAACATTGGCCCGGGTTATACACGAGCACTCCATCGTTAAAGTTTTTCTGGATCATGGAAAACAGGCTACTTTGATTAATGCCTACTCAAAGAACTATCTGGAAAAACTTGCCTTGAATCCCCGTTTAACCAGTGCATCCACCCATGTACAAATTGCCTCCGGACAGACACCCCTGACTATGGATG
>JBNKQE010000293.1:0-6433 GCA_050295715.1 Leptospirales bacterium | reverse complement strand
CAGAAGTTTATTCTTCTACAAAAATACCATATTTTTGTATTTTTGAGTTCAGAGTGTTTATTGTTATATTCAGATCCAGTCTTGTTCTATTCTTATTGAACCGGTTCTTTATTAAACATTCAAGAATTACTTTTTTTTCACTCTCTTCCAGTGGGGAGAGCCTGTCAGTTGAGCGAACCTCTTCATTCCCTTCCAACTGCAAAGAACTAAAAACACCTTCCGGAGAACCCAGGGCAACATCCTGTAAAACTTTTTCCAGTTCCAGAATATTGCCGGGCCAGGGGTAATCAATTGCCGATTGCAGGAATTGCGAACTTACCTGTAATGATGGAATATTTTCATCCAGAGAATGTTTCAATAGCTGCCATAAGGTCAAAATCAATGTATCCTCTGGTCTTGACTGAATGGATGGAATTCTGATTACGATTTCATTTAATCCTGAAAAAAATCGTGTATGAGAATCAAGCCTGGCAAAATCAGAATTCAGAGTTGTAAAATACACATATTTTTTTCCGCCAAAGGACTCAAATAGTGGAGCTAGTATTCTTGCCAGTTCCGGTTTAACATATTCAACATCGCACACAAGCAAACCCTGCGGGTTTTGCACATCGCCGTGGCTTTCCATAAATCGTTTTACAACGCCTCGGATGGAAGGTAACTTTTCTTCGCGGCACGAAATCACTTTCATTTCCATGCCGCTTCGCAAGTTATGCATGGCTCGAGCAAATGCTCTTTTCCCGGTCCCCGAATCACCCTCAAAAACAACAGCGCGATCCATTCTGGAATAATCTATTACATTTTGCAGCACATGGTACATCTCATCTGAGAGTCCAATAAAATCACTGCCAAATACCTCATGTAACTTTTCAACAGATCGCTTGATGGGTGGACCGAAATCAGACCCCTTTAAGATCTCTGGAAGTCCCATCTCCGGTTCGAATACAATTCCCAGCCTGGTTAACGATGCAGCTAATTCTTTTTGAACGGGTACTATATTCGTAATTTGTTGTGCCTGAATATCCGGAGGAATTTCTAGTGCAGTTTTTTGCGCAGCAGCGGGACTTCGTCTTGTCTTTTCAATGCCCAGGTAAGCTGAAAAAAACCGGTCGGCTCTATCCTTGAAAAGATGGTATAATTCTCCGGTTACATGAAGAAAGAAAATCCCGAGCAGTGCAAATACCCAGATATTCCACTCCTTTTTTTCGCTATCCATAACCCATACTGCAGCCAGAAAAAATGATGCGAAGAGCGATGTTACAAGCATTCGCGTAACAATAAAGCGAATACCAAATCGAAGATCCGGAAGGTTTCTTTTTAGAAGTACAAATGTTATAAATATTTCATATGCGATACTGCTGAGCGACCAGAAAGGGAAACCACCGAACACTGCCTCACCGAGCATTGTCGGAATTGAGAGGTATATTCCGAGCAAAAATTGAAAGTGTCCCAGAAACAGATACATCAACTGCCTGAATCTTCTGCCTTCTGATTCGACAAGATCACGATAAATAAGGTATTCACCATAAAACAGTACGAATGTAAAAAAGAACAGGAATGTATACCAGAGATTTTGAACGATCCCACTGCTTCCAAAACTGTCCGGACCAATCTCTTTGTAAAGATACGGGGTAAACGTAAGAATAAAAAATACTATTGAGATAAGGAACGAATTGAAGACAAGAACCCTTCCCGGCCTGTGTCTTGTGGAAAGGAAGTTATATAAAAACAACAAAAAACCGGATGGCAAAAAAACCATTCCACCGGAAAGCATGGCAAGCCAGAATTCGCTGACTCCTTCAATTCCACTAACAAGTCCAAAAACACCAAAAGACCAGGTTGTCAGAGAGAAAAAATAAAGGAAAAAAGAGCCATGAATCATGCTCTTCGGATCCCGAAGAAACACAAAAAGGGCAATGGCAAATAAAACGAAAGTACTTACCAGTATAAATGCAGATGTAAAGACTTCCATAGTTGACCAGCCGACCGAATTAAGACACTATTTCAAAGGTTGATCCTGTGTAAAATTTTTTACATATTTTTGAAATTGAAAAATTGCCCTAAAAATCAAAGAAATACCAAAAATCAAGTCTGCTGGAGTAATAATTTATCAAAAAGGAAGTTTCCCGGCCTGTATTGCTCAATAGCTCTTACAGGCCAGAAATACCTGCAAGTTTTAGAATTTCTCGGCAGTTTTGTTCTTACGTGCCTTTACTTTGTCTATATCCGGTCGCTGTTTACATTCCCATCTTTCATTTGACGCTGCAATCAACAGACACTCATTTTTATCAAAATAATATGCTACAGCCTGTGGTTCCTGAATTCCACCCTGTGGTCGAGGATTTTGTACAATCATCCAGAGTCCAATTAACGTAGTCAGTCCCATAAAACTCTCCTGATCAGGGAAACCATTGTTTTGTTTCCTGTGATTGCAAGTAGCATAACATTAATGACATAATTTATCAAGTCTGCTGGCTCGAATGACACTTTTAGTAGCTCGAAGACCAACAACCTCATCTTCTGACCTTTCATATAGACTGTTGTTACTAGTCACTAGTAACTTCTACTCCTTTACTAAATGTTAGAAAATGTATTGCGGCTTACAGACTGTGGGACAGCCTGGACTACCAATCTATGATTCATGGAGAATACTTATGCCGAATCAACGCACAAAGTGGATAGCACTTGTTGCATTTTTAGCACTAACGCTGACCGTGTCCTGCGGAAAAGATAACATTGAACCTTCTTCCGACAGTTCAATTCAGAACGCTGAAGGTCTACAAATTAACGTATTAAAAGAAGGCAATGGTAAAGTTGCGACTGCCGGAAGTAGAGTTACTGTTCACTACAGTGGATTTTTGATGGACGGTAAAAAATTCGACAGCTCCCTGGACAGAGGCCAACCTTTTACTTTTTTACTCGGAGCCGGACAGGTAATTAAAGGCTGGGACCAGGGGATTCAGGATCAGAAAGTCGGAACAAAACTTGAACTTTTAATTCCTCCGGAAATGGCTTATGGATCAAGAGGCGCCGGCGGGGTGATTCCTCCTAACGCAACTCTTAAATTTGAAGTTGAAATTCTTGACGTGGAATCCACTCAATAAGCCTGAAAATGATACATCCGGCGTCAATATATTCGAGATACTGCAAGTGGTTATCATCGAATTTATACGCCGGATATTAACTCTACTATTCTATACTGTATCGGATTTTCTCAAGCATACCAAAAAAGGATACATTTACTGCAATTAACAGAAGCGCATCCTGTTTGTCGATTCATGATTTTAATCTTCATCATTATCTTTTTTTGAAGAGAAAGCTTTTCCAAGCAGCATTATAAAAAAAGCTCCGCCCAGGATATACGTTAACCAGTAATCAAGAAATCCGGGCTTCTTTTTTTCATCCAGCGAAGAATTTTTTCGCCTGTTTAACTCATCAACAAATGCTATTGCTCCGGAAGGATTGTCCACTTCCATCCATTTAAGAACAAGAGGAGCCAATCGCAATCCAGTCGCCCGAGCCCAGATAACCACACTCAAATACCCATCGTTTGTACGTGCGTCTATATCCGACAGGGGAAATGAATCGAATCCATGCTGTAAAATAAACATCCCGGCAGGCCTCACCCATTCCGGGAGAAACTCGCCTTCCTGATTTACAGGACCTCGAGTATCATCCTCATGTTCGGGGAAGACTCCCTTTTCAACACTTTCAAGCAGCGCTCCGCCAAAATCAACATGAACGCGATCATCCACTATTGTGAATGTGACCATTCGTCCCGGATTTGTTGCGCTTCTTGCTGTAAAAGTTAAAGTTTTCATACTCATATTATGTGTCGCAATTACATTTTCTATTTCAGTCAGAGGTAAATAAAATTCCCAGCCCCTGATTCCCAAATTCTACTGATATACCCGTTACATAAATAGCCGGACGATAAAGTACTTCTCGAATACCTTCCTGTCGGGATATTTCTATATACCGCAATCCGGGAATGTTAATAAAATACCGGAATGTATTTTGCCTCGAGATATTTACCAGAAAACCCACTGCTCTTTCATAGTCCATGCCTTTTGCAAATGGGCGTGTCATCACAGTCTGGTCTTCCAGTCTGATTCCATAGGATATTACATCCACCGGCATTTGAATTGCCCTGTCAAACAACTGCTGATCCAATTCAAGAGTAAATTCCAGAACATGGAAATCAACTCCAAGAACATTCATGTAGTTTTTGGGAATCGATCCTTCACACCGATGCCAGTCAGCCCTGTGCCTTCGAAATTGCTCAATATTGGCGTAACCAGAAGCACGCTTCAGCTGTTCATCTGAAAGTAAACATTCATGATACTTTCTGTCCATATATCGCATTGTATGAAAATATGGAACATAGTCTTCTATTACTGTAATCTCATCTTTAAGCAGTGCAGTCATAAGTCAGACCCCCGGCACCGGTCAATACTGATCCCTGGCTTTCTTATAAGACGAAAATTTATTTCAAGGACAACACAATGATTCTTATTCAGTGAAAATAATTCAGATGCAGATTATCATCATTAACCTCTTCGCTTATCTCACGTAATTCATCGGCAATCGAAACTGTAACCCTGATTATTTCCGGATCGAAATGGGAGTTGCTTCCTGCCAGAAGATACTGCAGTGCTTCCTTCATTGGCCAGGGTTGTTTGTATGTTCTTGATGTCGTCAATGCATCAAAAACATCAGCTACGGCTGTAATTCGCCCCATAACCGGAATTTCATTACCCTTGAGATTGTTCGGATATCCAGTCCCATCAAAACGTTCATGATGAGTAAGCGCTATTTCAGCACCTGCAAGAAGATACTCACTCGTTGAATTTTTTAGTATCTCATTTCCAATCCAGGTATGCTTTTTCATGAATTCAAATTCTTCTTCATCCAGCAGGCCCGGCTTCAGTAAAATTTGATCAGGAATCCCAATTTTACCTATATCATGCAGTGGAGCAGCATGATATAAAATATCACATTCCCTCCTGGAGAATCCCATTTTTGAAGCTATCTCATGTGAGTATTTTGCCACGCGGGCAATGTGACCTTCCGCATGCGGATCCCTGTATTCAGCAGCACGGGCGAGAAGCACAAGAGACTCCATTTCGCGTTTCAGAACCTCCTGGGTGGCATCTTTAATTTTTATTTTTAAATTTTCATTGTGATCGCGCAGTTCTTTTTGCGCCATGCTGAGTCTCATCATATTGGAAACTCTGGCACGAAATTCAGGAAGATTGATTGGTTTTTTAAGAAAGTCTGACGCTCCCTCTTCGAGAGCATGCAGCATAAGTTTTTCATCCGTCTCGGTCGTAATCATTAATATCGGAATTTCCGGATGTTTTTTTGCGACATGGCGAACAACATCAATACCATTCATTTTATCCATCACATAGTCTGTTATCAGTATATCTACATGACAGGAATCCATATGCTCGAGGGCAGCATGCGGATCGGTAAAGCAATCCATTTCAAGGCCCAGGTTGTTGCCCAGAACTCTTATAAAAATGAGATTCGCCATAACATCATCTATTACGACCGCTCTTATTTTTTTTTCTATGAATGGCATTGAATATCCAGGTCGAGCCACACTAATTTGCAGTGCACTGAATCATTATCTATATGAATTGTTTTATTGCTACTAAAAAAGGTTACCGGCAACTGATGAATTTAATAGAAATATTGTCTGCGAGAATATTGCACTGCCCTGTAATACCGGAAATGATTTAGTTTTATTGGTGTTGAAGGAATCCGTCTGTACATGTCCGTATATTTTTATACAGACATGTACAGAATTTTTACGCTTTTTTCCGTATATCCGTAACTTCAAAAACATAGCCCAGGGACAGGGCAAGGTGTCCGGCCCAGATTCGAGAGACCACTCCACCTATCAGTAAACCGGTAAAACCCGATAAGAATAGAAATAGTTCCGGTATAAACCCGGCAGGAGTAAATCCGGAAATGTGAGCAGCGACAGCACCGCCAACAAAACCAACCAGAGGAATTCCATATTGCATAAGCGAAACCTGCATCAAAGCCCATTCCGATTCAGCAACATTAACAGAATCACCAGCACTGGCACCCGCTTTATTATTCGCAGCCAGCTCTCGTTTCCCATCACTTCCGGTGGAGCAAATTGCACTGGCCCCACATTTTTTACAGGAGGAACTCATCTCGAGTTCCACATACGCAATGGAACCCTCGACTCTTTTAATTTTTCCAGTTTCCATAAAAGGACTCCGTGAATTATCAGGAGGCAGCCGCTGCCTCTTTTTTCACAGCGCCAGGAGCCTCATTTTGACTAGAATAATACTTTCCATCATCACCGACTATAACAATAGATCCAGTCTGGCATTTCTCTGTAGGCAATGAAGCTTCTTTACCGTAAGCATCATAGTTTACACGCGCCAGGTTGTCT
>JBNKQE010000292.1:0-6477 GCA_050295715.1 Leptospirales bacterium | reverse complement strand
ATCGATAGGAGGCGCGAACAATTTTATCACGAACAGGATTACCCGTAAGTATCAATTCATCATCTTTGACCCTTCCCTGCAACTTCTCAGATTCAAATGGAAGAGACTGAAAAATCCTCCTGGCGTGTCTGGAGAAAAGAACTGTGGCCTTGCCGGGAATGGCATTTTGTTCACAAAGATAAACTGGCTTCTTAAATAGTAAGGCTGCTACCAGGGCCGGAAATACGGAAAACCCTCCCATTCCAACGACAGAAACTGGCTTTAGAGAACGAATCAAATCGATTGCTTTTCCCATTGATCTTAGAAATCGAAAGGGAAAGATAAATACACCGGGAAATGTCAGACTTACGGGAGGTGCATTGTAATAATGAATTTCAATATCACTGTTTTTGAAATCAGGATAGCCTCGATTCTTTTCCAGAGAGAGGATGACAGGCCTCTCACCCGCTTTTATAAGGGATTCAGCCAGAGCAATGCCGGGAGAGATATGCCCTCCTGTACCTCCGGCTACAATTAAATAGGGTTTTTTGGTTTGAAAACTAGTATTGGAAAACATAATGAATCTGCCCTGTTACTTGAGTGACAAGTATCAAAGCAGGCACTGCCAGGTTCAATTCTTAATTTCTCCGTGTACAGCGCTAGACTGCAACCTTGCAAATCGAGAGACATTAACGAGAATTCCTCCGAAGAAAAGACTTGTGATCAAGGATGATCCCCCGTAACTAATAAATGGCAGACTGACACCTGTGGTGGGAAGAAGCCCGGTTACAACTCCCATATTCAGGATGGTTTGAGATACAAGCATCACCATAGAACCGGCTCCGAGCATAAATGGGAAGGGCTCTGTTATTAATTTCAAAGAAGACCAGCTCCTCCAGATAAATAACAGATACAGCCCAACCAGAAAGATGACTCCGACAAGTCCGAAATCTTCAGCAATGAGGGCCAGGATGAAATCTGTATGTCCATACGTAAGGTATCTGTGCCCGATCCCGCGGGCAATTTCACTTCCGAAAAACCCGCCCTCCTGAAAAGCACGAAATGACATCACGAGCTGATAGCCGCCGCTGTATCGAAAAGAGTATGGATCAAGCCAGACTCGAAAACGGTCCAGCCTGTATTCCCATAGAACTCCCAGTAAAAAAAGAAGAGGAAGAGAGGCCAGAAATAGAAAAAATAATCGCAGCATCGGGAAACCTGAGATGTATACAAGAACGATCAGTGCTCCCAGTATACAAATTGTGGTTCCATACTGAGGCTCAATGACGATGACTCCCAGAATAAGTCCGGTTAACAGAGCAGGCGGAATCAATGATTTCAATTCGTATTCAGATCTAAGCTGCTCACCCTTCGTCAAAATATTGGCAACATACACGATAATGGCAATCTTTGCAAACTCGGATGGTTGAATGGTGATCGGTCCAACACCGATCCAGCGATTGAAGCTCTCTCTATCTGATGAAACGCTATGTCCAACTCCCGGGATAAAAACAAGGACAAGCATTCCGAGAACAAGAAGGATTCCTGGAAGGGCAAATCGGCGAAAGATTGTAATCGGTAAATTCGCAGCAATAAATAACCCCAGCACACCAATAACAAACCAGATAGCCTGGCGGATTACAAAATACTCAGCATTTCCCAACTCCTTTTCCGATACAACAGCACTGGCCGGATAAAGCACCAGCAATCCAAAGAAAGAGAGGAATAGTAGAGTAGCGAATAGAAGCAGATCTCTATTCCTCTCATCTCTGAAAGAGTGCGGATTTAGAATTTTTCGGATACCCATGCGCTTACGATACCCTTAAAGTCATCTCCCCTCTTCTCAAAGGAGGTATATGCATCATACGAAGAACATCCCGGAGAGAGAATGACCACACTATCCCCTTCGCTCTCGATAGCTCTGTCGGCTGCGAGAAGAAATGCATCCCGCAGGGAGAGCCGGTTACCATCCATACCGAGCTCACCGGCAATTTTTTCAGCAGCTTCGCCAAATGGGATGAAGCTTGCCCGGGGATTAAGATCCTTCAAAACGGAAAAATCACTCCCCTTATCCCTTCCCCCCAGCAGAAGAAAAACTCTCTTTCCCGGTAAAGAAGTCAGGGCTGAAGAAACAGCCTGGACGGTTGTTGCTTTCGAATCATTTATAAAAAGAACATTCTTGTATGATGTTACAACCTCCATGCGATGCGGTAACCCGGAAAAACTCTGCAGGGCACTCTGAAGCCTTGCTCGATCTATGACCAGAAGCCCTCTTCGCTCAAGGTCCTCCAGAGCACTGATCGCGTATTTTACATTGCTCAGATTATGAAGTCCGGGAAGTCCCAGTGTCTGTGGATCCATAAATACTTCGCCGTTGTATAAAAGTGGAGTGCGAAGATCATCTTCGGTAATGGAAGCAACAGCCATCTTTCGAACATGTGAAGATTTCATAATCTCTTTTTCAAACAACTCCGCTTCCGGAATGATTTCACGGGTTGAGAGAAGAAGATCATTACCGGTCTGATTTGTTAAAATTTTCAGCTTTGCTCCGAGATATGAATTCATATCCGGATAGCGGTCCATATGATCCGTTGCGACATTGAGTATCATGGATACAGCCGGATGAAAATATCGGGTAGCCTCGAGCTGAAAAGAAGAACACTCCACGACTGCCACTGTAGATTCATCTATCTTACCGGATTCAATTAATGAGGAAACAGGCTTCCCAAAGTTTCCACAGGCAATACCTTTTTTATCGGATGCCTCGGTGATTGCATATTCCAGCAGTGCCGTCGTGGTACTTTTTCCATCCGTTCCGGTAATGGCAATAGATGTTACTGCGAAACCGAACTTCTGCAGAATATGAAAGGCAAAGTCATTCTCGCCGTATACGGGAATCGCTCTCTCCTTTGCCCTTCTGAAAATAGGCGAAAAGAGCGGAACACCGGGCGCTGTTACAATGAAATCAATACGATTGGAATCAAGGATTTCCGGACCATCTTCCGGCCGAAGGTCCACAATGGAATCACGCAATACATCGTCAGGAAGCGGACCGGTTTTTCGATCGGAGAGAAACACAGTAGCACCGAGTTTCCCGTAGAGTCTTACGGCTGCCATACCGGAAAGTCCCATAGCCCCCGTTACCAGGATATTTTTTCCCGAAAACATATTATTTACTTCCAGCAATTTGTTACGAGTTCCGGATCCTATTGAACCCGCAAAGTCGATAGAGTAATAAGACTGAGAATAATTCCCACAAGCCAGAATCGAATTACAATTCGAGTCTCCGGCCAGCCTGACAGTTCAAAGTGGTGATGTAGAGGGGCCATTTTGAAAATCCTCTTTCCGGTCATTCTGTATGACCCAACCTGCAGAATCACAGAGATTGCTTCTGCAACAAAGACTCCTCCCATGATCACAAGAAGAACCTCTTTTTTAAGAATGATAGCGGTCATTCCAAGCGCCCCTCCCAGGGCAAGGGATCCCGTATCTCCCATAAAGATCATAGCCGGAGATGCGTTGTACCAAAGAAAGCCGATTCCGGCTCCTGTCAATGCAGCAAGAAACACAGCAATCTCATGGGCCTCCATTACAACGGGAAGATTCAAATAATTGGCTGCTCTCGAAGTTCCGGTTAAATAAGCGAGAATTCCCATGGTTATTGCAACGATTGTAACGGTTCCAATAGCCAGACCGTCCAGACCATCCGTAAGATTAACTGCATGGGTGGATCCGACAATCACGACCATCCAGAATGGAAGGGCAAACCAGACTGTCAGATCAAGAACCTCTCCCTTGAAGAAGGGTAAAAATAATCCGGTATTGGAATACTCTATTACATTCTCTGCAACTACCGGTTCCGGTGTATAAACATAGTACAGCCAGCAAAAAGCGAATGAAATGGCAAGAGTCAAAACCATCTTCATTCGAGCATTCATTCCATTTCTTTTTTTGAGTACAACCTTTGAGTAATCATCCCAGAATCCGATTGCTCCGAACAGAAGTGTAAAGATAACCAGAAGGTTGAAATGAGGATTGGAGAAATTTCCAAAAAGCAAGCTGGAAACAGAGAGACTTAAAAGGATCAGCAGCCCGCCCATAGTTGGAGTACCGGCTTTTGCCTGATGGCTGCTCGGTCCATCGGAGCGAATCGTCTCACGGAACTTTAATGCGCGAAGCTTTTCAATAACCAGTCGACCGAAAATGAAACTGATTCCCATGGAAAAAAGAGCTGCCAGTGTCGCACGAAAGCTAACATAACTAAATAACCTGAAAAAACCAGGTGTATCAAAATGACTGTATAAATACTCAAACATTTTTCTTTCCTTATGAAATGGCAGAATCCATAGGACTGCTGCCTGGAGGTATACTATTTCTACCTTAAGAACCGGGTCACGGATATTACGAATAAACACAAATTTATGACCGCAGAATCATACAAATCCATGTTCCTGGTTCCTGGATCTAGTGAAGGGATTTCAGTGCATCACCTATCAAATCCATACGAGTACTGCGGGAGCCTTTGATGAGAATACCATCGAGCTCTCTCTCTTTTTCGATCAATTCCGGAAGTTTCTCAAGCAAGGTTTCTGATAAATCGGCTTGAATTATCCCGGGATGCCCTCCATTACGAATAAAGCCTTCCAGAATGTCATTTGCATATTTTTTACCGCAAACACCGAGCAATCTGTAACCCAGGAAGGCTGCCTGTTTACCAATATTAAAATGTTCCACGGAGGCTGCTGCATTACCAAGTTCGGCCATCTCTCCAGCATAGAGTCCTATCCGACCGGAAGGAAAGAGATCCCGCAAACCCTGGAGAGCTCTTCTGTAAGAGTCCGGGTTTGCATTGTAGCTGTCATCAACGATCAGTATATCTCTGCCCTGAATGTGCACGGTGGTAGCATCAAATCGACGCGGAGTCAAAATAGTCGCGGTGCAAGCGGCTCCGGCCACCTCTGAGTCAGAGTAACCAAGCGAAGAAAATACAACCATGGCACCCAGCAAATTCCAGGCAAAGGCTTTCTGGCGAAGAGAACTGTTATGAATGGTTTGACCTCGCCATACAAAAGATATCCCATCCACACCGGCCTTTAATTCGTCAGCCGTTTCATTTATAACACCAATACGGTCCTGATGCTGTAAATCTTCTATAAATCCATAAAAATGGCCGTTCTGTTCATAATCGAGAATCTTCTTCTTCGCGTATTCCACATGAGGAATATCCCCGTTGCATATGAATTGCCCGCCGGGTCGCATTCCTTCTATTATTTCCAGTTTCGCCTCGGCAATTTCATCCACAGAAGCGAAGAATTCCATGTGGGCACCGGAAATGGAAGTAATAATGGAAGAATCGGGGCGAGCAAGTTCAGTAAGACTCCTTATCTCACCGGCATGATTCATTCCCATCTCCAGTATGGCCAGTTTCGTATCCGATTGCATACGGACTATTGAGAGAGGGAGCCCTATATGATTGTTCAGATTCCCTTTTGTCGCTTCAACCCGTCCAGGTTCCAGCTGACAGGCCATACTGTAGAGTATGTCACGGGTTGAGGTCTTTCCGCTGCTGCCGGTTACACCAATTACAGTGGCCTGCATTTGATCTCTTCTGTAAGCAGCCATATTTCGCAGTGCTTCAAGAGTATCATTCACAACATAGAGTGAAACTTCACTCCAGGGCCAGGAAGATGGATTTACTGTAGCATCTGAAACGGACTTTTCATCGGCAATTATAACTGATGCTCCGCGATCCACGGCCTTCGCAATGAATCTATGTCCATCAAGGTTTTCGCCTCGAATACAAAGAAAAATATCACCCTTCTCAGTGGTTCTGGAATCAATACTTAACCCGGTAATGGATGAATTGCTTTTTCCCGATCTGGGAGATGAATTGAGGGATGAATTTATTTGATCCAGGTTCCAGAGAGCCATAAAGACCAGTCTGAACGATTCCCCTGCCCTTACAACAATTTTGCAGGATTTTTAACAGGTTAAGATTGTTAGATGGGCCGGAAATTCAAATTGTATCAGTAAAGAAAGGTTGCATTACACTCCCTGAAAATTTGAAGGAGCAAGCAACTTCTTCCCATAATCATTATACGTCAAGCCTGTGACACTCTACTTGACAGAATCTTAGCCGTATGATATGCGGGCAAATCGACTCACCGGATGACCTGGTAATACGGCCACCAAAAAACCCACCACCAAAACCTCCCCACCCACAGGGGGTAAATTGTGTTCTTATGAAATTATAGATCAGCCAGATTCATGGCTTCACGGAGTACTTCTGTATCAGAAAAGATCTCTTTGTGATCGGCAAATAGTTGATAGGACTCGTGCCCTTTACCGGCAATAACCAGGGTGGCCGGGAGCACACCGGTTGTCTTCAGAAGTCTGACCCCCTCGGCTATGGCTTCGCGACGATCACCAATCTCTACAACTTTGCTGCTCCTGGCTGATCTCTG
Source organism: Leptospirales bacterium (assembly GCA_050295715.1). Taxonomy (GTDB): domain Bacteria; phylum Spirochaetota; class Leptospiria; order Leptospirales; family Leptonemataceae; genus JBNKQE01. The sequence goes on along the minus strand of JBNKQE010000292.1, from coordinate 34 downwards.
AATGCCATTGCTTATGTCCCGACGAATAGATGAA
>JBNKQE010000291.1:0-6539 GCA_050295715.1 Leptospirales bacterium | reverse complement strand
TATAATTGTTAATTATAAGAAAAAATATTTAATTAACACCAGTTGCTTCTGTGCCTTTCCAATCGCTTCTGTCATCTACTATAACAGGCAAATAATATGTGAGTCAGTCATGCGAATAATTGAAAATGACTGCAGCCAGATTTGTGGGCTTTTTATTATCTGGAATGTACTCATGAATATCCAATGAGTTTACCGATGTTTTTTCGGTGTATATAATCAAAATTCAGGGAGTGCATACACAATATATTTTCCGCCAATATTTTCGCGCCTGGCAGTGGGCGATCGCAATCACATCTCATTACAATATCTCCAGGTTAAGAGATATTTATCAACCTGGATGATCCCTCATCCGGATTGACTTAAAAGGGAGAAAGAGATCTGTAAAATAATATTGCTTCCTCGAATTTCTTTTTGGCGGAAAATTAACGGAGTTGTAGCTTTGCGCCGGTCAGGTATTGAATTGAAAAAGTCCTCCCTCAATTGCAACGGTACTAACGGATCTTACCACCATTTCCAGGAAGTGGAGGAACTGTAATTTTTATAAAAAGAGTATCAGTATAAAATTGCTTGAAATATCGCGATTTTTAAATTATACTTTTGTAGCGGTTTTACCGGATCATGCTGGAAATATATTGTTTAATTAATCCCAAAAATGGCTCTCCTGGATATATTTAAAAAGAAAGAATCAGAAACTGAGAAGCCTGAGCGCTCATCCGGAAAGATGAGTGATGAGGACTTTATTGAAAGTTTTCTGAAGGCCAGTTATACGCAACAGGAGTCTCTTGTTCAGGAGCTTATAGCCGGTACCGGGAAAATGCGTCTTTTTTTTCGTCTCCGGAAGATTGCCGGCGGTATTCGAGGAAAAAACCCGCCGTTTTCAACTCTTTATAGATTTGAGACGTTAGCAATGACAGCCTTTTCCGAAGGGATTGTTGGCAAATGGGCCGCCGGTCTGGCCTATAATTCTTATTATGACCTGCGTTCCGCACCGTATGCGGCGGAATTGCGTTCTCTTACCGAGAAAGGGCAGATCCATCCTGATTATATAATACCCCTTCTCTCTCGCATGGAACAGCGGGACGGGCTGTATATGCCTCTATCTTTCATAAATGGACAGATCCGTGCCCTGAATACTGCGCTGGCCGATCTGTTGCTGCCTGTTGAAGAGGGTGTTGTTGCAACAAAATATCATGAAAAATCTGACAGTGTTGAGGATTTCAAGAGGCTGAAAAAGAGCTTTTTGAATTTTCTGTCGGCACACGGCCAGAAGAATGGTACCTACTTTATAAATCGTATAGAGCATGATAAGAGACTCAGTGAACACGCCGAAGCACTGCGGCTTCTTTTAAAAGAAAAAGATACGAGTTCGGAGAAAAAGAACAATTCAAGATCATCCTCCACAATTGAGGCATCGGATCTGACGGGAAATGCCGTAGAAATTGATAGCAATGAGTATGCTGAAATTTTGCATAGTCTCAATAAAGCGGCAACAACCTACCGTTCCACCAAAAATAAACGGCGCATACAAAAAGAGATTCTGGATAGACTTCGCCAGATCACTCGTTCCAGCACCCTTGATTACACCATGGAAGTTATTGAGAAGCTATTAAAAGATCCTGATCTGGATCCCATTGCCGCTTTGATCGTCAGAAAAATACAGGAGAAAGTGATTGAGAATAATCCCCGATTTTACGGGCGTGCTGGTGAATCAGAAGCTCGTCCTGCGATGGATACGGAAGAGGGTGTAGAGTCGGGAGTTCGTCCTGCGATGGATACGGAAGAGGGCGTAGAGTCGGGAGTTCGTCCTGCGATAGATACGGAAGGAGAAGTAGAGTCGGGAGTTCGTCCTGCGATGGATACGGAAGAGGGCGTAGAATCGGCAGTTCGTCCTGCGATGAATACGGAAGATGAAAGCGATGAGAAACTGATAGAATACAGGCAAAAACTTGATGATTATGAAAATCAGATTCTTAAGAAAGAAAAGGCAATCGATGAACGTATTGAGGCTGTTCGGGCCGAGCCTGAAAGACAGGAAAAAACAAAAGGAATCCTCAACTTAATTTTAGATAAGGACCTGAATGAAAGACAGAGAACAGAGTTGTTATCGGAGCTCGATAAAACAAACAGTCTTCTCTCTCGAATCGTTCGCTACGTTGATCAGATTTCCCGCAAGCTTACAAGAAAGGAGCTTCGCGGATATCTGGATAAGATGATCCCGGACCTGCAAAAACAGAACGATATTGTTAAAAATCATCCGGAAGTAATAAGGTTTCTGCATCAGTATAGAGACTCTTTGATCGGGCAGCCCGGCCACCTTCTGCAAAATGTTCATATCGCGATGTCAAAAATCAAGGCTCGTTTCCCCGGTCAGCGAATCAGGGCCGCTCTTGAACAACTGGCACTGCTTGATGATTACATTCATAATCCGGAGTATGATAGTGTTAAAAGTACATTACTTATTATTTACAGAAATATTATTAATCAGGATCTGGGAGCTGACCTCATTCAAAAAATTGAGAATTCAAGAGGCGGAGAACAGTCAGGATTTCTTGAAGCAATAAAAAGTGTAACACCTGTCAATAATCCGTTTCGAAAAAAGCTGAAAGCACTGGAGAGTTCATACGATTATAAGAGGCGAAAAAATACTGTTGAAAATGAAATGAGGGGCAGGCAGACTGATATGCGTTCCGTCTCACGTTATCTCGAAAAAAGTTTTGACGGAGACCCCACTCAGACAATAAAATCAATTATAAGAGATCCGGAGTTTCGCGTATCTTTAAAGAGTTCGCAGTCGGATGAAGTCATAGATGTAAAAGGGAAATCTTCAGCTTTTGCCGGAAAAAAAGACGAAGCTATTGATGATTTAGTTGAAATAAAAAAATCTGCCAGGCGGTTAATGAACTACTTGAAAAATCCGGAGTCAGCCGAAGCCGCCCTGGTAAAAGATAAGATTGAGAGTGATCCGCACCTGCCCCGGGGCCTTTGCCGCATAATTGCAGAAGATGGAACTTCCGAAGATTTGAATCTGGCAATCAGTGAAATTGAACAACGTGGGGATTCTCCGGATGTCACAGAATTGTTTTATAAAGCCCTGCATCATGTCGCGAAGGAGAAAAAAATACTTAACCGCACGTATCATAACAGGATCATGGAGCAAGTTGAGGCAAATAGGCGAAGAGCAGTAACAGCCAGCAGCGACGAAGGTTCTCCTGCATATGTAAAATCGGAATCTTCGGATTTGATTTCCGGAAAAACGGAAGATACTTTAATCGGAAATACGGCATCGGAAATACCAGCGGCAATCGATGACCTGATCAATCAGGCGTTACTGCAGATGGGTGATATCCCTGATATTGATACTGCTGAAAACGCGACTGAAATCGATGAGATCTTCCCCGGTCGCCGCGATAGTAAAAAAGATGAAAAGCAAAAACATGAAGAAGAAAACCGGCCAATCGTGTCCGGCCGAAAAACTCCGGCAAAAGATTTCGGTAAAGAGAGGGGTGGAAAATCTTCTGATGCACAGTCCGGGGCAGTGAAGAATAAGGTAATCCGGGTGCCGGAGAAAGAGAAAGGAGGGGGACTTCTGGGAGGATTTCTGGGTTCGTTGATTAAGGATGAGAGTTCAAAATCTCCCGCCACTTATAAGAAAACCGGAGTTTCACAGAGTAAAAAGAGTATTTCAGGGAAACCTGGTTTTTCGAAATCAAAAAAAGAGAGTGCTTCGAAAGGGAAAGTTTCCGGGACCGTGGATGTTAAGAAACTTTCCGCATCGATGGAAGGGGCCCTTCTTGAGAGTATACCACTGAAAGGGAATCCCAAAAATATTATTAATGCAATTCCTTCGCAGAGGGATCTGGAACAGCTCATCAAACAAAGGTCGGAATTTAAGAATATTTCCGAAGGGGATGCTGCGGAAGATGTGGACAGAGTGCGAAAGGCTCTTGCCGTATCTGTTTTGATACCACAGGATCTTCAATCCAGTGCTCCAGGTCAGGTTGTCTGCATTCCAAAAAAAATCTGGTTCAATGATTTAAAGCGTAGAGATCTTGTGAATGCTTTTCGATCTATGGCACAGGATTTTCCTCCCGGCAGTTCCAAACAGAGATATTTCAGTTATCTTGCCGATGAGATGGAGATGAAGTATTACGATAAAAAATACAAGATTTAATCGATAAAATTCCTGCCTGGTTTGCACAACATCTTTTCCGGCCCAACTTCTTGTCTGTGAACATCCGCAATTACTGATACATCCGGTCATATGCGGCGGCGGAACCGGTCGAGTGTTCATTTTATTCAAATACCTGAAATAATTCTCTCTACAAATTCAAAAAAAATGAACCGTGTAGAGTCTCATGCGTCCAATACGTATACCGTAAAGCTGAATTCGATTGATTCGGATGGATTGCGGCAGCGTTTGCAGCCAGGTATGTAACAAACGCACTATCTTATTAATGGGTATTATTATGAAACCAATGATTGCTGCCGGTTTGTTTGTGATCTTTGCCACTATTTTTTCCGCTGCTGTACATGCTCAGTCTCTCGGGAATATGGGAGATGAACTTCTGTCGGGACTTGAAAGTGCTGATTCTGGGAGAGCAAGAATTGCAATCCTCGATTTCGAAAGTCGTGACCGGTCACTCATTCGAGTATCGGAAACGATCCGTGAAAAGCTTACGACCTATATAGTACGCTCAAAGAAGGTTGATGTGATAGAGCGGAAATTGTTAAAAAAAATAATCCAGGAGAACAGCCTTGAGGTGTCCGGACTGATCGATGAGCAGACCGGGAATCGGTTGGGGAATCTGCTGGGTGTTCAGGCAATTATCACGGGAACGGTTACAACAATCGACGGTCAGCATATTGAATGCAATGCCAGAATGATTCGAGTGGACAGTGCCAGAATACTCGCTGCTGCAAACTTCGTTCTTACATTAAACGATTCACGGGATGAGATTGTCTCATCTTCGCCAAAAAGCAACGATTACAGCGGGGAGCAGTTGATCCAGATTGCACTGCTTCTTGATACATCAAATAGTATGGACGGACTGATCAACCAGGCTAAAACAAAATTGTGGAAAATTGTTAATAAAATGGCAACCGCGGAAAGAGCGAATAAAAATCCCAATATAGAGATTGCCGTTTACGAATATGGAAATGATGCGCTGGAAGAGAAGGGCAATTATATTCGACAGGTGCTCCCATTTACGCGAAATCTGGACCTTGTCTCCGAGAAACTTTTTTCACTGAATACAAACGGAGGAGAGGAATACGCCGGTGCTGTTATCCGTCATGCTGTGCGCAATCTCTCCTGGAAGAAAGAGAAGGGAATCTATCGAGCGATATTCATTGCAGGCAATGAACCATTTACCCAGGGACCGGTTCCCTTTCAGGAGTCGGTTGCCTCTGCGCGACACAGGGATATTTATATAAATACGATTTTCTGCGGACCGAATCAGGAGGGTGTCGCCACCGGATGGAACGATGGCGCTGTTGCGGGACGGGGCATGTTTATGAATATTGACCAGGAGCAAAACATCGCAGCCGTGCGCGCTCCCCAGGATGATGAGATCAGCAGGCTTGGATCTGAAATGAACGACACATTTGTTCCTTATGGCGAAGCGGGAAATACAGCTTCCGCCATGCAATCAAAAGCGGATGAGATGGCTGAAGAGAACGAGGCATCGGGCGCTGCTGTACAGAGATCTCTATTTAAATCAAAAAAACAGTATTCAAGCTCGATGACCTGGGATGTTGTTTCGCAGGTTGAATCGGGGAATTTGAAAATCGCGGATATAAATAAAAAAAAATTACCGCCCGAGCTACGGAGCATGAGTAACGCACAGCTTAACCGATACATAAATAAAAAGATTGAAGAGCGAAAAAAGATTCGAGAAAAAATAGAGCGCCTGAACCGCGAACGCGAAACCTTTGTAAAAAAAGAAGAGCAAAAAAGATCCAGGTCCAGTGCAAAAAAATCTCTGGACCGTGCCATGGAACAGGCTGTTGAGGTGCAGGCATCGGAGCTTGATTACAATTTCAATTGAGATTGTAATCAAGCGGATCACCTATTTGTCCGGGTCTTCATCGCTTTTTTGTTTCTTGCGGGCGGCGAAATCAACTTCGATTACAGTGTTTTTATCCGGGGAAACTGGCTGCTTTTTCTCTTCAGACGAGGCAATCGGCTGAGCTTCTTTGCTTTCTACGGTTATGCCTGTTTCGGTCTTCTCACCGGATTTACCGGACTTCTCAATTGACCTGGGACCCTTTTGGGCTGATGCATCCTGGGCAAATGTTGTCCACTGCATGAGAACCTGTCCGTTCTTATCAAATGTTCGATAAATACACTCAAACGGGATGGTTATGGGTTCCCATCTGTTTTGAAACTGCATTTCACAGAATATACTATCATCATCCCAGGTTAGGTGTTTTGTGCTGTAAGGACCAAATACAAGAATTATACCTTCCGTCTCCTCTTTGCCAACAAGTCCCCGTTTGCCAATCGCAAGTCCGGTATGTGGTGTGCAATGGATGTAAAA
>JBNKQE010000290.1:0-6539 GCA_050295715.1 Leptospirales bacterium | reverse complement strand
AGGTCTTCGAGATCACCGATTATAATATCAGGATGTAATTCCTTAAAAAATGACGGTGCATGCGCTACACGGACAGCAGTCGATTGAATACCAACCTCATTGAAAAAACTCAGCAATGAGATTGTATGATCTGCTTCAAGACCCATAGCTACTTTTTTGCCAAATAGAAGTTGATGAGTATCTACCATAGCATCTTCCAGTCTGAGGCGATCTCTCTTTATTTCCGGAGACGGTCCCCTACCGCTGATTTTCATTAATAATGTTATCAGTTTATCAACGGCATCAATTCCAGTGGCGCCACTCAGTTGATGTAGAGGTACATGGAATTCTTCTTCGAGATATTTCCCAGCAGAAGAGACTGAATGACTCAGTGCGAGAGTGGCTTCTGATCTTCCGCTCAATCTTACATCATCCAGTTCAGATCCTGCTACAGATGATGCTGAAAATCTATCTTTAGATCCATCAACCGATACAGACAGATCTGGAAGGACAATTCCAATCAGTCCAAACGATGAAACCATTCGCAATAGTTCCTCAATATCTCCGGATGTCATATAGGGAGCGGGGAGAATGTTAATTCGCCCCGGAATTGTTTCACCAGGTTGTGCAAACTCACGAATCACTGATTCTATAGCATTTGAAAATCCTTCAGCAAATCCACCTTTGAAATCAGGTGCCTGAACATGTATAAGATTCTCAAATCCATCGTTTCGCAGACTATTGACAGCCCCATCCACGTCTTCGCCTCTCACGTCAGAGAGAGCTGTTGAGATTATTGCGATAAGTTCCGGTTTTTGTTTCTCTTCGATATCTTTCACTTTTTCTTCAATGAGATCCCAGCCGCCCATGACAGTGGACATCTCCTTGATGTCGGTTCCAAGAAGTGCTACTGGCTCCCGTGTATGTTGCGTTAGTACAACTTTGCTGAGAAATGTACAACCCGGTCCGGCATGAAAGAGGGGGAAACCGCCACGAAATCCTTGAATGGCCATCGCAGCTCCGAGTCCCGGACTTGTTTTTAAAGGATTAACAGTTACTGGTTTTCCCATGGTGCACTCCTTCTCACAAAATTCCAGACAGGAGTTGTGATAGTTTTGAAAATATCATCCGCCATATTGATCAGCCCTGCATAACCTGTGTAAGGAGTGTGCTTTTCTTGATTCACATCTATAAAAGGAATCTTTTCTTTGGCTGCCAGATACTGGTTTCGACCACCGGCAATCAGGATATCCGCTCCGGTCTCTCTCATCTTTTTCATGAGGTTTTTCGGGCTTGTATCATTCAGAATGCGATCTTCGCCGATGAGGGATTTCATTTTTTCGATATCACTCAAAGATGACTTTTTTGTACCGCAGGCTGTAACTTCAATTCCCAGGTCATGTAACGCTGTGATAAGGCTCCAGCTTTTAACTCCACCGGTGTATACGACAGCCTTCTTTCCCTGAAGAACATTGCGATATTTTATGAGCGCCGCTTTTGTTTTTGTCTCTTCCTCAGCAATGACTTCTTCCGTTCGTGTAATTATCAGTTCATTGCCAATCATTCGTGCTGCTTCCCGGAGAGCACGGCTTGTATTTTCCATTCCAAAAAATGACACTTCGCTGAACGGAATGTTATATCGTTCTTCCATTCCTTCCGCCAGATTGATAAGCGCACGGCCGCAAACGAGCAGGTTCGCTTTTGAGCGATGGGCGTAAGTAATCTCTCTGTAATCCGCGTCACCTGTCATTTTTGAAAGCACGCGAATTCCAATCTTTGAAAACAACGGCAGGATTCCCCATGTCTCACCGGCGATATTGTATTCTCCGATTAGATTTACAGTTGGAATATTGCTGACATCTTCATCCGGTTCGCCGGTTCCAATGACATAATCCAGAAGCGTCTCACCGGCGATACGGTTACCGAGATTCTTATGTCCGAGAAAGCCTGGAGCATTCACGGGTATTACAGGTAATCCGGTATAACTGGCAGCTTCTTTACAGATACTTTCAATATCTTCGCCAGTAACTCCTGGAACACAGGTTGAATAAACAAATATAGCAGATGGTTTGTAGTTTTCGGCGATATATACGGCTGACTCATACAGTTTTTTCTCGCCGCCGTAAATAATATCCATCTCTGTTAGGTCAGTCGTGAAACCATTGCGATACATTCTGGAGCCTGATGAAAGACTCCCACGACTTTCATAAGAGTGACCGGCGCACACAATGCTTCCGTGAACCAGATGTGCTGTATCGCGAATCGGATTCAGGACGATATATGATCCGTCAAATGCACAGCTTTCACCACCGCGTGGTTTCATGCATGCTTTTTCACCGGAGTCATTATGACTGCAGCTTTTCGAGCTTAAAAATTCTTCCGGTTTCAGGTTGTTTATTACAGCCATATTTTCCTCCCGTAATGGTTATAGAATCTATTCAAAGAATCGGCGAAGAGCGGAAGAATGTGCTTCCGCTCTTCTGCGTTTCCGTGAATTAACGAAGAAGCTCAAAGTGCTTATCGTCGCTCTCGGCATCGACTTTTTCAAGGAATGTGTTTACAATCCATGAAATCAGGTTTAGAACACCTTTGTATCCGATGATCTCGTATCGGTGCAGGTTTACTCGGTCGAAGATTGGATAACCAAATCTTACGAAAGGTATTTTTGCATCGCGAGCCGCATACTTTCCATGAGAGTCTCCCAGGAGCATGTCAACTGGATCAGTCATTAGAAGAGATCTTAAATGCCAGAGGTCTTTTCCAACATAAACGGTTGCGTTCTTTCCGTTGGGATACGCTTCCAGCAGAGTCTGAAGCTCTTTCTGGAATTTCTTGTTAGCCCATCCAGTCAGAAGGTGAACGGGTTCTCCTCCCATTTCCAGGATAAACTGAGTCATTCCAAAAAGTTCATCAGGATCGCCGAAGATTGCAAAACGCTTACCGTGGATATACTGATGTGCGTCTGTCGCTGCATCAACAACTCGACCGCGTTCTTCTTCAATCTCTGCGGGAATTTCCTTGCCGGTAATTCTTGATACTTCCATCAGGAATTTATCAGTAGAGCGAATGCTCATTGGTGGATACAGGGCAACAGTCTCCTGTCCCCAGTCAGATTTCAGAGCGCTGAGTGTCTGTTTTGTGGACAGAGTCTGCATACCGATTGTAGCAAGAGCATGAGGAGCTTTTTTCTCAACGTCTTCCAGTTTTGTTCCACCTGGATACATATGGTATTCACCATTTTGAGGTGAATCCAGAACTTCAGCATTATCACCGAGGATTGTATAATCAACACCCATCATATTGAGCAGTCGCTTTATTTCGCGAATATTGGCAATATGCGGATCAAATCCTGGAATTATGTTTATGCTTCCATTCTTCGCATCAGATGGCTCAACTTTTTCAGTCAGTTGGGTTAGAATGCCTTTCATCATGTTATCATATCCGACAACATGTGAGCCAACAAAACTTGGAGTGTGTGCGAAAGTAACTTTAACGCCTTTCGGAACATCTCCCTGTTCTTTTGCTTTGGTTGCGTAACTGTTAAGGTCATCCCCGATAACTTCCGCCATACAGGATGTTGAAACAGCTACCATCTTTGGATTGTAGAGTGCGATAGCATTCTTCAATCCTTCCAGCATGTTATTGTATCCACCGAATACAGCCGCATCTTCTGTCATAGAAGTCGAAACTGCATTAAACGGTTCACGATAATGCCTTGAAGCATTATTTCTAAAATATGCAACGCATCCTTGAGATCCATGGACGAAGGGCAGGGTTTCTTCGAAACCGGCCGCAGCGAAGATGGCTCCCATGGGTTGACAGGCTTTGGTCGGGTTGATTACAAGAGCTTCTCGTTTGAAGTTCAGCTCTTTGTATTCTTCCGAATTGATCCAATCCTGTACCTGTTCTTTAGTCATTTGGTTAGACATTGGGTACCTCCGCTCCTTCTTACTTCTTCCACTCTGGCTTGATCAGATCCCATGTAGGGCTGTTCAGCGCCATGTCCATATCTCTTGCAAAAATTTTGAAACCATTCCAGCCATGATAGGGGCCGGAATAATCCCAGGAGTGCATCTGGCGAAAAGGCAGTCCCATCTTCTGGAAAACATACTTTTCTTTAATACCTGAAGCAACCAGGTCCGGTTTCAGAGCTTTTACAAACTCTTCAAATTCGTAAGCGGTTACGTCATCATAGATGAGCGTTCCTTCTTTCATTTCTTCGTAAGTTCTCTTATAGTCGTCATTGTGTCCGAATTCGTATCCGGTTCCGATGATTTCCATTCCAAGATCTTCGTAAGCGCCGATAGTGTGTCGTGGTCGAAGTCCACCGACATAAAGCATCACTTTTTTACCCTCAAGTCCGGGGCGATATTTATCGATTGTCGCTTTCATTTCCGCTTCGTGCTTAGCGATTACTTCTTCCGTTTTTGCTTTGATTTTATCGTCAAATTTCTCTGCAAGAGCTCTAAGGCTTGCTGTGATTTTTGATGGTCCAAAAAAGTTAACTTCCAGCCATGGTATTCCGTATTTTTCTTCCATGTGGCGACAGATGTAGTTCATGGAACGGTAACAGTGGATTACATTCAGCTTCGCATCTTTGGCCATTGCCATTGAATCGTGATCACCATCGCCGGATACTTTGGAAACGATTCTATAACCGATTTCTTCGAGCATTTCGATTGAGGCCCAGGCATCACCACCGATATTGTAATCACCGATCAGTGCAATATCGTAATCAGTTTTTTCCTTGAGATCTTTTTTGCCGAGAAGGTGATCGCGGTACGCATCATTCGCTATATGGTGTCCAAGAGACTGAGATACCCCACGAAAACCCTCACATCGAACTGGAATTATACTTTTCGTATCTTTTTTCAGCTCAAGGATTCGCTCTTCACCGAAAGCATTGTAAAGATCTTTCGTGTTGGATGATTCCCAGATTGTGTCTTCATAAGTTCCATTAGCTTTTGCTTCTTCGATACCTTTTTCCCTGATGGTTTTCAGGAGTCTCGGCTCAACAGTGCTAACAAGTTTTGCGAACTCTTCATCTGTTCTTACAGGTCTAACCAGTTTAATGATCTGGCGATCTTCGTTTCCTTTTGCGACAGCTTCGATATCATCACCGATTAGGCCGATGGGGCATTCACTCTGAATAGAGATACCCTTATTCATCGGGAAAAGCATTTCAACTTCATCGAGGAGTTGAACGAGCTTCTTGTCTCCACCGTATACGATGTCTCTTTCTTGAAAGTCAGATGTGAAATGGAAAGGAACAAAGTTGTCCACTCCCGGCGTTCCACTTGCAAGGTTTCTTCTTGTTCCCCAGCTATAGTGACCGCATCCTACAGGACCGTGCGAAATATGTACCATATCTCGAACAGGACCCCATACCACACCTTTGGAACCGGCGTAGGCACAACCACGGGCAGTCATTACACCCGGAACACTTTTGATGTTGGATTTTACTCCACATCCAGTGGAACAGTTCTGCTCATTGGGTTTTACGTGCCTGGCTCTATTTTTGCGGGCTTTTTCTGGATAAGCTTCAAGAACCTTATCAATTAGTTCTTGTGTTTCTTGTGTGCTCACCGACATAATATGCTTCCTCCGATTGGATCATTTCGCCCCTTTTGTAAGGAGGGGCGTCGATGTTTATATGTTTCAGGCAGTTTTTTCTGTAGATTCATCCAGCTCCTGGATAATACCGAATTCCATCAGCAGGTCTTCCAGTTCTTCAATTGTGATAGGTGTTGGGATAACGAGATCCTGGTTCTCAACAATTTTCTGAGCCAGTTGACGATATTCGTCAGCCTGAGGATGTTCCGGTGAATACTGAATTACAGTTTGCTTGCGAAGCTCGGCAGCCTGAACCTGATTGTCGCGAGGAACAAAATGGATCATTTTAGTTCCAAGACGATCTGCCAGTTCGTTGATCAGGTCATCTTCTCTCTCAGTGTTACGGCTGTTGCAGATAAGTCCGCCCAGTCTAACTCCGCCGGAGTGAGCATATTTCAGAATACCCTTTGAAATATTATTAGCAGCATACATTGCCATCATCTCACCGGATGTAACAATGTAAATTTCCTGAGCCTTACCTTCGCGGATTGGCATTGCGAAACCACCGCAAACAACGTCTCCAAGTACGTCATAAAATACGAAGTCCAGGTCGTCTGTGTAGGCGTCGTTTTCTTCAAGAAAGTTGATTGCTGTGATCACACCTCGTCCTGCACATCCAACTCCTGGTTCCGGTCCTCCGGACTCAGAGCATCGAACGCCGCCGAATCCAATCAGCATCACATCTTCCAGTTCCAGGTCTTCTACTGAACCAGCATCACGTGCCATGTCCATAATAGTGTTCTGAGCTTTACTGTTTAGAATCAAACGAGTTGAGTCAGCTTTAGGGTCGCATCCAACAATCATGATTTTCTTGCCAGCTTCAGCAAGGGCAGCAACAGTATTCTGTGTAGTTGTGGACTTTCCAATTCCACCTTTTCCATAAATAGCAACTTGTCTCATAGTCTTCCTCCAAAGTCTCTGTGATAAAATCTAATTAATGCTTTTCG
>JBNKQE010000289.1:0-6593 GCA_050295715.1 Leptospirales bacterium | reverse complement strand
TAATAAAAACTTCTTAGGCGATTCTTATTCAATCTGTAATGGATGAGATCTATTTTAAGATATTCGCCTACATGCCGCACATCATAGCCGGGAAGGTATTTTCTATATTGCCGGAATGTAAATTGCAGAGTATGGTACATTGCATATATGCATCATTGCATCCATCCCCAGTGTAAGAATTATTGTAACACTCGTTATTTTTAACAAGAGCGGAATAACAGAGTGCCTGTAAGGCTCGGTCCGGCTCCGGATTATCTTCATCGGTAAGTATAATCAGTGCTCCCGCTCCGGCGACAACATAACAGCTATTTAAAATGCCTATCAGTAATAAACTTGCTAGATATCGCATTAATTATCCTGCAATAAGTGTATGGCGATTGAACGCTATGTCAAATACTATTTCTGCCTCCTTTCCCAGTTTGTGAATCATGAATTAGTGAGGTGAAATAAAATTCGAAAGCTTTTCTGACCAGAATCGTGCAGGCAAAATAACATACGGGCCATGAATTCGTAGGTGTTCAATTCAGACTCCGGATTTGACTATTGACCTGACTGTAAAGTGGATTCCAAGAAATAAAATGGAACCATAGAGAAGTTGCAGTATGGCAAGATGCAATATTTCAGGGGCAACTGCGTCCCATGGGATATCGCCCAGAATCATCATGCGAAACGGATTCAAAAAATGAGTAGAAGGCAGAAGGAATCCCAGCCACTGCAGCGGTGCAACCAGGGCATTTTTTGGCCATGAATAACCTGATAAGAAAAAGGCCGGCAAAGTGAAGAACATCAGGGAGATGAGTGCATGAGCTGGATTCTTGAAAAGTAGACTGAGCGCGGCTGCAAAAATCGATATGGTAACCAGAGAAAAATAGACAAATCCGAGTATTAAGACCGGATGAGATACAGCGTAGATGCCATATCCCGGCAATATTATATAAATGAATACTATAGAATAGAGATTCTGTAGTAGCAGATGGGGCAGCATCTTTCCGGCGAAGAAAGCGAAAGTGGAAGTAGCGCCTTCATTTATTACAGTCTGAAAACTGCCGAGACTTCGCTCTTCGGAAAAGGTGAAAGTAAGGGCTACCAGCAGAATCTGCTGAAGTATCATGAAAAGAATTCCAGGCAGAATGAAAAGCGAGTATTCCAGATCTGGATTGAATAGAATATTGATATCGGGCACAAGAGATTGGTTCAGTGCATAAGCCTTCCGAAAACTGTTGCCTTTCTTTCGCGCATAATTAATAAACAGTGCGGCAGAGGCTGTTCTGGTTGCCTGCATAAAAGATAAAATAATAGGATTCGCCTTTATGATGTTAGAGGCATTCACCATAAGCAGCGTTGATCCGTCGCCTCCTCTTTTGATCTCTTCTGTAAAATCCTTCGGAAAAACTACATAGCTGTCAATATCTCCTTTCAGGAGTTCATCTTTCGCTACCCGCTCATTCTCAAACCGGCCCGTCACCTTTATACCGGACGTAACGTCCATCCAGCGAACTAAAAGCCGCGTTAATCTGGTGTTGTCGAGATCAACAACTCCCATCTTTAAATCTTTCAGAGAGGCGGAATAGTAAACTGAAGTCAGCAAAATCCCATACAACAGAGGGGCCACGAGAACCATTATACGCAGATCCTTATGTCGCACTATGCGAATCAATTCATAAATAAAAACCGATCCAATGTTCGCAAATCTTCTGCTATCTTTCATCACGTCATCCGCCTGCAATTGAATCAGATTGTATTGTATCATCGCTCAGAAAAAAACGAAAAATTACATAAGAGACTCCCAGACTTATCAGACCCATCAAGGTCAGAAGAATTAACTCTTCGAAAATCAGGGAAAGAGTGGCATCTTCACTGTACAATTTTCGAAAAGCAGAGAGATAGTGTGTAAGAGGAATCATTCTGGCAAGCCACTGAACTGCAACGGGCATTCCTTCCAGCGGCCACGTGTGACCGGAGAGTAAAAAGGCCGGTGAAGCGATTAAAAGCACCGCCTTCAGCGAATTGATTACGTTACGTGTAATGATACTCAGCATCAATCCGTAGGTAAGAGTCGCAAATACAAAGATTAACGTTAATAACTCCAGATTCAAGATATTTTTATAACTGTCTATTCCGCTGATGGGAAGCAGTAAAAAATACCAGATCGCATGCAGCAAAAGCGCAAGAATAAAATAAGGCGTGAGCTTTCCAATCAATGCGACAAGGTAATTCCTGTCTGCATTGCGAAAAAAACGATTCCATGAACCATCCCGCATCTCCCGTGAGATTAATAAAGATCCGGCAAGCATCAGCAACTGATGAAATACCGAAATCCATAAGCCAGGTACCAGAAAAGCTCCATAATTATACTGTGGATTAAAAAGTCTCTGGGAATCACTTTTGATTTGTGCGAAATGGGCCATGGCCATCTGCTTACTCTCTCCGGTTTTTCGTAAATACTTGATCATCACACCGGCTGATATAGTACCTGTGACAGTCCGGATTTCAGCATAGGCCAGATTGGCCACCATTAAATTGGAGCCATTCACATAGGCCTGCAGCGATTTGCTTTTTCCCCGTTTAATACCATTCATTACGCCACGGGGAATCACCAGACCAAATGCAATTTCATCTTTCAGGATCAGGCTGAGAATCTCTCCCGGTGACTCAACCTGGCCTTTGTACATGAAGCTGCGGGTTGAATCTAGATATCGTACAATCGTGCGCGAAAGGCGACTCTGATCCTGGTCCACGACCACAAAAGGCAATTCAGTCACCACGCGGGGAGCGTAGATGGCACCGATAAGTAATGCAAAGAGCAAAGGCCACAGTAGGAGTAGTATCACAGCTTTCTTTGCGTTTAGCAGATAGGTCACCTCGTCCTTCAATACCAGGAAATAGGAACGCTTCTGCGTTTCGTTGAATAATTTCAAAAATGCCATCCGTTATTCAGCATCATGTAACGTCATAAGAGCTGTCATACCCGGACGAAGCTGTTCCAGAGGACCATCCACCGGACGGCAATGGACTTCGAAGCTTTTCATATCAAAACTTCCTGTATCATTAGTTGACTTCCATTTTGCGAACTTACCCATTGCTGCAATATGAGTGATCTGAAAATTATGTGTTTGATTCAATGCAGGAAAACTCACCATCACTTCCTGGCCCTTCTGAAGACTCCGCAGACGATCCTCGCGAATCTGAAAAACAACCCACTGATTACGCGAGTCCAGAATGGTGATCACAGGATATCCAGGCGAGACTATTTCTCCTTCATTCACAACTATATTCGACACCTCTCCATCGATGGGTGCACGAAGTGTGGATTCGTCCAGATAGGATCTGACCTCTTTTTGCTGCCCACTCATGGCTTCCAGCTTCTGCTTTGCAGCCTGATACTTATATGTGACCTCGTCAAATTTTTGTCTTGGGATGGCTCCCTCCGCATGAAGTCGTTTCATGCGCATGTAGGTATTGCTCGCATACTGGAACTGACTGCGCGCTTCTGATATCGCGGCGTTCGCCATGTCCATCTTCGCACTGACGGCTCTGCTCTCCAGGTTTCCCAGTGCCTGACCCTTCTCCACATGATCACCTTCATGCACATCAATTCGTTCCAGACGTCCTGGAATTTTCACTCCAACATCCACCTCGGCCGCATCTACTTCGCCCTCGATTACAGTTGTATTTTGCCGACAGTGTAAAAAAATGATAGGTATAACAAGAGACAAATATATAGAAAAAATAAAACTTGATTTCTTCTTTTCCGGAAATATCACAGGATTCATAGTGTTCCTTCCATTTTCTTTAATAAGATGAACGCGAGTATTGCGTCGTATCGGGCGTTTTCGTAATTCGTATAGCTCTGATCCAGCAGGGTTTCCGCATCGAGTAGATCGGTATTCGTGCTGAATCCCTGAGCAAATCTGTGTCGGGTAATTCTTAAATTCTCCTCTGCCTGGTCCACAACGCTACGAGAAGCAGTAACCTGCTCACGAGTCTCATTTAGATTCAGCCATGCCTGCCTGACCTGAAGGGCAATACCGGTTCTGGTTTCCTTTGCAATACTTTTTAATGCAGCGGATTTTTCCATAAGGGCTTTCTCCTTATGTTTCGATCGTCCACCATCAAAAACCTTCCATCGAAATCCAAGTGTAACATTCCAGAGATCCTGACTCGAAAGATATTTATCCTGGATCGTATTGTATCCGCCACTGATGGCTGCCTGCGGAAGATCAGCATCGCTGATTAATTTCGCCTGATACTCCAGGGCTTTACTCTGTTCCATCAGTATCTTCAACTCAGGTCGATGAGCATCTGCCCGGGCCAATGATTCCTCAAGATTCACCACAGTGGAATCCATATTCAGCTCTTCAAGCTCCACCGGTTCGTCCATTGAGTCGTGATGCATCATACGATGAAAAGCCGCAGTCGTCAGCAATTTTGCGTTCTGCGCCTTTATGAGCTTCTGCCTGGCACCGGAGACCGCGACCTGCACTTTCAGTAGTTCATTTCTTCCTACCATCCCTTCTTTCTCAAGACGCTCCACATCCCGTTCATGAGCATTCAGGGTCTTCATATTCATTTCGGCTAGCTCAACAAATCGTTTCGCACGAAGAACATTCAGATAGGTCTCGGCTCCGCTAAATTTGATCTCCAGAATAGTTCTCTCCTTCTCACCAAGAGCGATTTTTACTCCTGATTGGGCAGCCGCCTTTCCATCACTGATACGCCCTCCAGTGTATAAAGGTAAAATAACGCTGGAACGCAGAAAGTAGAAGTTTTTTTGCATAACAGGAACAGTCAGATCCATCCCCGGTAACAGACTCAAGCGTGTTCCCATCTCGCGGTCATTTAGCGAGTATCCACCCTCTATACTGAACTCGGGCAGGTAATTGGAATTTGTATAGGAGAGGGTCTCCTGGGCTGAGTTGACCATCCGATCGGCGGCCTCTTTCCTATAGTCATCGGAGTGAAGAGTTGCCCATACCTCTTCCAGTGAGATTTTTTTTGGGTGATTTGCTGGTTCACCATGAACAGCATTTACTGTGGGAGCTTCTTCTTCAGCTTTTAAGACTGGAGAAAGAAGCGCAATGGGGATCCAGAACAGTACAAACCAGATCGGTATCGCCTTGTTAGTCATTCGACTTGATAATAATAAACCGAAATTCCAAGAGTCAATCAAAAAAAAGAAGACCCTCTGTATTGGACGGGAGCGAGATGATTCAGTCTTGATAGACTCCTTATGCTATATATATGATTACCATTCAGACAAAAATATAATTCAGACTGATTTTTTTCAAAGAAAGTTCTCGGTATTCAGAAACCCTGGATACTGAGAACTTTCCTAATTAAACCCTGATCTTGATATCGTTTCACGGGCCATTGTTCGTGTACTGGAAGGAGAAAGGGTGGTTTACCTGTATGGCATTTATGAATAGTGCGGACTGACTGACATATCATCAGATGGGGCAATTGAATGAGGCAATTAAGTATTACAGGAAAGCCTTCGCCCTTTCACAGAATTTTGAAATTGGTGAGTCCTCCACGGTTTATTTTAACAACATACTGACACTATTTCTCGTCCACAGTAAACATGCGGTGAAATCTTATGAAAAATAATGAAACAAAAAATCAGCTTCCCATATTATTTCGTTTCTTCATTAAACTATTCCAGATCACTCTTTATATACCGATACAAATTATCTTCATTCCTTTTGCCATTATTGGAATCATAGTCGCAGTATATAAGGAGATGAGAAGAAGCAAGAAGATGGGTGTTTCCTTTTCGGCAATTAAAGCGCTTCAATATCGGTGGATGATGCATTATTTTAACACAAGACCGGATCCTCTCTCTGTTGCATTCGTAAAAAAGTTTCCATGTGAATCACATTTTGGTATGTGGTCGACTTTGGGAGCGCTTATCATCTCTGTTCGCTTGACCGGTTTTCCCGCGCTGCTAGGAAAACTCGTTGATCGAGGAAAAGAGACCGAAGATACAACAGCTGGAATTCGGGTGCTGATGTTTGACGAAATACTGGAAAGATATGTCAATGAAGTCGAGCAGATTGTTATTCCAGGAGTTGGTTTTGATCTGATGGCTTTGCATTTTACAAAGGGAAAAAAAGTCAGGGTATTTGAACTTGACCAGGTTAATACCCTGAACGTTAAAATTGAAACATTAAACAAAGCTGGCATAGAACATGATTGGATCAATTATATCCCGCTTGATTACGCAAACGAATCCTGGGTTGATAAACTCCTGGAAGCTGGTTTTGATAAAACAAAAAAGAGTTTGTTCCTCTGGCAAAGTGTCTCTTTATATTTGGACGCTGATTCAGTCAAAGAGACACTGAGAAGTATGGCTGATTTATGTAGTGAGGAAAGTATCATCGCCCAAGACTTCTATTCCAGAACATTCGCCACAGGTGACTATTCAAAATCAGCAAAAAGATTTTTGAGCATTATAGAAAAAATGGGAGAGCCTGCAAAATTTGGTATAGATATGTCAGATGATCCTAAAGCGACCGTTGAATCATTCCTAAAAGACTGTGGATTAAAAATGACAGAATATATTCAATTTGGTGAGAAACTGGATATCGAACCGT
>JBNKQE010000288.1:0-6594 GCA_050295715.1 Leptospirales bacterium | reverse complement strand
GCAAATACCAGGCTCTGGCATTTGCTCGGTGGCCGGAACCGGGGATAGCATAGAAAACACCAGGTCAAATGGTCAGTTTATTGCGATCCGTTCGTGTGCGGGTATTTCGGGTAAGTGATCAAGAAGCTCACCGATGGAATCGATAAAAAACGAAGCACCTTCCCACTCTTCGGGAGTGCCGTGGCCGAAACGACAGGCTGCGAAAGAAACATTGTTTTTTATACCGGCATCACGATCGGAGTAACGATCTCCTACCATTACAGCCTCCTGCGGCATAAGAGATGCCGAATCCAGGATATGTGTCACAAGTTCTATTTTATTTTTTATCGTAGTATTATTAACAACCGGAACGGCTTCAAATAGATCAAATACACCGGCATGCTTGAGAATTGCTTCTATGTAAGGAAACCTTCCATTGCTTGCACCAAACAACCTGTATCCACGGTCATGCAGGGCCCGAATAGTGTCGATGGCCCCTTCGTAGTAACTTCCCCTGCCGGCATTTATATTTTCCACAAGCCTGTTGAGGATCTCTTCACTTACCTCTAACTGTTCTTCGGGAGTCAATTCCGGCGCCAGGTTTTGAAAGATTTCAACAATCGGTTTACCGATCTGTTTCATGATCATTTCATGCTCGGGAATCTCCCGTATTTTACCTGTCCTCTCTCCATAAGAGTGAAATCCCTCTTTGTAGGTGTCTCCGATAATATCTTCGCTGGAAAAAATTGTTCCGTCGATATCCAGTAAAACAGCTTTGTACAAATCCATATCCTTCACCGGCACAGTATAATAAAAATGGCTCCTGGAATCTACCAGATTTTTTATATAGATCCGGGGAAAATAGAGTTATAAAACTTCTCAGCAGCCTCTTTTTTTTCCGTCTCCATATCCAGGGAAAGGAGCCCCTGCCACGAGGGAGTGTCTCCATTGCCCGCTCTTCCAAACTACGCCGTGAAAACGGTGTTTCAATACGCCTGATTTCATTTTCTTATAATGGACTGCATTATTGTTACCCTTTTAGTTACACGCCTAACAATTTTATTTATGATTTTTACATTTTATGAAAAATTTTCTTAATTATTTTACTTTTCTTGTTTTATATATTAGGAGTGTATAAATGGTGAAAAAGTATCAAACCTTTGTTGTATTTACTAAGTTCAGTGCAAAATAACGATAGCCTGATAATAATTCGTCTTATTCATGATAGGACTTCAGGGAAAAAATTTGATACTCATCTACGTTTATAGAAAACACTTAATTGTCAATATACCATTTTCTTGAAGCGGATAAAGGTAAATTGAAAGTATTGATGTTTTAACAAAAGAAATATAATGAAACTCATATCAGCAATAATACGTAAAACACTCTTCGTAATTCCACTTATATTTATATTTGGATGTTCCGATGGATTCCCGGAAGACGATACGGGACTCTTTCTTGCAGGAAGTCTACTGGACGGAGGAACAATAGTTCCTGGTGGCAACTATACCGTTAGCGGAGACGTATCAGGGCTTTCCGGCACTCTGGAACTGACACTAAATAATGCAAACAATATCACATTAACAGCAGATGGCAGTTTCGCTTTTGACACAACATTAACCAATGAAAGCGCTTATATTGTTCAAGTCGCGACACAGCCCTCCGGTCAGACGTGTGTTGTTGCAAACGGAACCGGCACTATCGCCGCAGCTAACGTTACAAGTGTCACTGTAAGCTGTGCTTCGGGAGTCTTTCAGGTTGGTGGTGTGGTTGCCGGACTTTCGGGAACGGTCATACTGGACCTGAATGGCACAGAAACACTCAGTCTCTCTGCAGACGGAAGTTACAACTTTGCAACACTCCTCAATGATACACAGGCCTATACGGTAACGGTAAATACACAACCTGCCACTCAGATATGCACAATTTCAAACGGAAGCGGAACGATTCCAAATTCATCGGTATCCGATGTCACTGTTGTCTGTACCGATTCGGGAGCAGGAACATATAGCATTGGTATTACTGTATCGGGACTTTCCGGAACAGTTGTCCTGCAAAACAACGGTGGAGATAATTTATCAAGATCCGCCAATGGTGGAGCTACATTTGCAACAACTCTTGCCGATGCTGCCTCCTATAATATAACTGTCCTTACACAGCCTACCGGACAAACTTGCAGCGTAACCGGTGGGGACAATGCAAACGGTGGTGGTATAGTCCATACTGCAAATGTTACTGGTATAACAGTTACATGTGTTACGAATAGCTACACTCTTGGTGGATCGATCGCCGGACTTTCCGGAACAGTAGTATTAAGCAATGCGGGCAACGATTTGAGTCGCAGCGCCAACGGTGCATTTACCTTTAGCTCTTCTTTTCCCTACAATAGTGCGTACGCAGTAACCGTAACGCAACAGCCAGCCGGGCAGACATGTTCGGTAACCGGTGGTGATGATGCAGTGGGCGGCGGGAGTATATCCGTAGGCGGTGATAGCTCAGTAACTGTAAACTGTGTAAACAACAATTACACAGTCGCCGGGAATGTAACCGGTCTTCTTGCAGGAAACTCCATTGACCTGCAACTTAATGGTGGAGCACTTTACAATGTTGCAGCCAATGGATCCTTCGCAGCATTCCCCACTTCGATTGCCCATGGAACAGGTTATACTGTCACTATAGGAACGCAACCCACTGGCCAGAGTTGCATTCTATTTAATGATACCGGAACTATAAATGCAGCAAACGTTACCAATGTCCTGGTCAGTTGTGTTACCGATGAGTTCACTGTGGGAGGAACGGTTGGCGGCGGAACGGCAACCGCTCTGGCAGGCACGCTTGTTTTACAGAACAATGCAGGTGACGATCTTCCTGTTTCGGCATTTGGCCTTTTCACCTTCGCAACGTCCGTCCCCTACAACACAGGTTATGGTGTTACGATCTCTTCACAGCCTGTAGGACAGACATGTTCTGTAACGTCGGGTTCGGGAACAATGCCCGCATCCAATGTTACCTCCGTCTCCTTATCATGCGACGAAAACCAGTACTCCGTTGGAGGATCTCTCAGCGGACTCAACGGAAGTGTAACTCTACAGAATAATGCCGGCGATGATCTTATACTCGGTGCAGATGGATCATTCACTTTTGGAACAGCTATTAATAGAGGCACCACCTACTCTGTCACAGTATCATCCCAGCCAACAGGACAGACATGCTCTGTCGCAAATGCGTCAGGCACAATGGGAGCCGGAAACGTATCCAGCGTGAACGTAACCTGTGCAAATAACAGTTATACGGTCGGCGGTAATATTGCAGGGCTTACAGGATCCATTACGATCCAGAACAACGGCGGCGATGACATTACAACATCGGCAAACGGCGCTTTTACTTTCGCAACCGCCATAGAGCACAACAACACATACGGCGTTACAATCTCCTCTCAACCGGCAGGACAGACATGTTCTCTCACTTCGGGATCGGGAACCATCAATGCGGCCAATGTCTCATCGGTAGCCATTAACTGTGTGGATACTCAGTTTACAGTGGGCGGTTCGGCCACCGGTCTTTCGGGAACCGTCGTATTACAGAATAACGGAGGCGATGATCTCTCCGTAAATGCAAACGGTGTTTTCATATTCGCAACAACTCAGACAAGCCCTTCGGCTTACAACGTTTCCGTTCTAACACAGCCCGCAGGACAGACATGTGCCGTTTCTAACGCTTCCGGAACACTCTCCGGTGCAAGTGTTACCGACGTGGTCGTTACCTGTTCGGCAAATATGTATACGGTGGGGGGAGCAGTAACAGGACTCAATGGAACTCTTATATTACAGAACAATGCCGCTGACGATAAAAATATCGTAATAGATGGAGCTTACACATTCACTCCACAGGCAGACAGTTCCGGATATCTTGTCAGTATCGCCACCCAGCCATCCGGACAGACATGTTCGTTCGATGTTCCCGCAAATGCCACAGGAACCATCGCTGCGGCAAGTGTTGGAAATATCGATATCACATGTGCAAACAATCCGTATACCGTTGGAGTCACAGTGGCAGGGCTCGACGGAACCGTCGTATTACAGAACAATGCCGGGGATGATCTCTCCATAAACGTGAATGGCAACGACACTTTCGCCACATCCGTCGACTACACCAACCCCTACGCGGTTACCGTTCTCACACAGCCAGCAGGACAGACATGTTCTGTGGCCGGCGGTTCGGGAAACATGCCTGTGGGCGGTGTATCGGGAATCGGAATCTCATGTTCGTATAATAGTTACACGGTGGGCGGTAACATTGCGGGGCTTACAGGAAGTGTAACTCTACAAAATAATGCTGGTGATGACTATACGACCTCATCCACCGGTGGTTTTACTTTTGCCACGTCAGTCCCCCATAAATCGGGATACAATGTATCCGTTTCCAGCCAGCCTGCAGGCCAGACTTGTTCTGTATCTATTGGGTCCGGAACTGTAAATGCAGCTAATGTCACTACAGTCAATGTAGTATGTGCTAACAACGCATCCACATACAATGTAGGAGGCAGTATTGCTGGACTTACAGGCAGTGTTACTCTCCAGAATAACGGTGGAGATGATCTTGTAGTTGGGGCAAGCGGCAATTTCACCTTTGCCACTCCTGTGGCCGACCTTGCAGCCTACTCGGTGAGCGTATCGGCACAACCTGCGGGTCAGACATGTTCCGTATCCAATGCCTCGGGAAGTATTTCAGGTGCAGATGTAAGCGATGTAATTGTAACGTGCAGTAATAATCTTTATACCGTTGGAGGATCCGTTACAGGACTATCTGGAACTCTCATCCTCCAGAATAATGCAGCTGATGATAGAAACATCGTAACTGATGGTGCCTATACATTCACACCTCAAGCAGATACAACAGGTTATCTGGTTACGATTTTATCTCAGCCCGCAGGACAGACATGTGCCTTTGATGTCCCTGCAAATGCCACAGGAACCATTGCGGCGGCGAGCGTCTCCAATATTGATATCACATGTACAAACGACACCTATACAGTGGGCGGATCCATCACCGGGCTTACGGGAACCGTTATTCTCCAGAATAACCTGGGAGATGATCTGACACGATCCGTAAACGGCGCCTTTACATTTGCTACATCCGTGGCCAACTCCGCTGCCTACTCTGTCACTGTTCTTACACAACCCTCAGGACAGACATGTTCGGTCACTGGCGGCGATGATGCCTCCGGCGGTGGAACAGTCGCTGCGGCAAATGTTAGCTCCGTAACAGTCACATGTGTGAACAACACATACAACGTGGGAGGATCTATCGCCGGTCTTACGGGATCTATCACTCTACAGAACAACGGCGGAGACGACTACACAACCTCAGCCATAGGTGCCTACAACTTTGCAACCCAGGTCCCATCAGGCTCCGGTTACAATGTCACCGTTTCTGCACAGCCTGCAGGACAGACATGTTCCGTATCCACCGGTTCGGGAAGTGTGGGAACGTCCGATGTCACAACCGCAAATATCACCTGTACGAATACAACATTTAACGTGGGAGGAAGTGTCTCGGGACTTACCGGTTCTGTTACCCTCCAGAACAACGGCGGCGATGACCTGGTTGCAGGAGCAAACGGAAACTTCACATTCGCAACGGGCCTTGCCGATCTTGCGGCCTACTCCGTTACAGTTCTGACTCAACCGGCTGGACAGACTTGTTCTGTATCAAACGCATCGGGATCCATCGCAACAGCAGATGTGACAGACGTAATTGTCACCTGTTCCGATAATCTCTATACCGCGGGTGGAACGGTCACCGGACTTTCGGGAACCCTGGTCCTCCGGAACAACGGTGCAGACGACCAGAATATCGTGGCCGATGGTGCCTACGCATTCTCTCCACAGGCTGACACCACAGGATATGCGGTCACAATAGTCTCAGGTCCCGCAGGACAGACATGTGCCTTTGATGTCCCTGCGAATGCCACAGGAACCATTGCGGCGGCGAGCGTTGGAAATATTGATATCACCTGTACAAACGACACCTACACGGTGGGCGGTTCCATTACAGGCCTTACCGGAACCGTTGTCCTCCAGAACAACCTGGGCGATGACCTCTCCCGCTCCGTAAACGGCGTCTTTACCTTTGCTACATCCGTGGCCAACGCCGCTGCCTACTCTGTCACAGTTCTTACACAGCCCTCAGGACAGACATGTTCGGTCACTGGCGGCGATGATGCCTCCGGCGGTGGAACAGTCGCTGCGGCAAATGTTAGCTCCGTAACAGTCACATGTGTGAACAACACATACAACGTGGGAGGATCTATCGCCGGTCTTACGGGATCTATCACTCTACAGAACAACGGCGGAGACGACTACACAACCTCAGCCATAGGTGCCTACAACTTTGCAACCCAGGTCCCATCAGGCTCCGGTTACAATGTCACCGTTTCTGCACAGCCTGCAGGACAGACATGTTCCGTATCCACCGGTTCGGGAAGTGTGGGAACGTCCGATGTCACAACCGCAAATATCACCTGTACGAATACAACATTTAACGTGGGAGGAAGTGTCTCGGGACTTACCGGTTCTGTTACCCTCCAGAACAACGGCGGCGATGACCTGGTTG
>JBNKQE010000287.1:0-6636 GCA_050295715.1 Leptospirales bacterium | reverse complement strand
ACTCCAAATACGGCAATATACATCCTGTTACCGCTGAATAATTTGCTGATTCTTTCAGTCAATGGTTTAGTCCCCCCAAATAGAGTTATTCTATTTTAGTTGCACCCGAATTACTCGAACCTGAAAATCAGTGCTATTAAGTAAACTTAACAACCTATCGCCTCTCCTGGACTTATTACACTCCAGGAGATAAAGATATGCCTTACAGTTAGAACCCGAATAGGTTCATAATAAGGTAGCATCAGAGCATATTCATATCTCATGCCATGGTTTTACCTTTTAAAAAAGAGAAACCGGATGGCTGACCAGGGTGTTGTATATTGATCACACTCCATCAATATACAACATTACCGACCATGCATATCGGCACTCCTGCCGATTGCGAAAACTTAAAGGTACTTTTATAATCTCTGTTACGAACTTATATCATCAACCAGATCACAACTATCGGTCTTTACAGGACTCATTGAAAAAGCAGTAAAACACATACTGTTTTTCGAAACTTCCCGTGAGAAAAAGTCTTCAGAGATTACTCACGCCATGCGACTCATTACACAATCGTCATGGGTGATTTCGGGTGCGTCTTACGGAATTACATTTCGGAGCTTACAAAATCAAGTTGAATCCTGCCGGATTGAAAAAAATGAACATTGTAGAACTAACTAAATTGTTTAAATTCCAGGCAGGCAGGTATTAATTCAAATGATGCCATTTGAATTTGTTTGTTTATTTGGTCACCGGATCGAATGGCTCCTGGCATTCACAGTATATTTGAGGCCTGTATGCTGTAATTTTGCACAGTGAATGAAAAAAATTGTCTTGATTCGCCCCGGCAATCCCTATTTTCGTTTCTATATGCAGGAATTTATTAGCGAACGTGGAAAAAAATTCAGAAACAGACTCCGTCTTACAGCCAAAGGAAGGCATGGAGCTCTGGATATGAATAGAGATCAGGCAAAAGAGGCCCTCTCATTTCTATTTACCGAGGAGGCTGATTCTATTCAGGTTGCAGCATTTATTACAGCAATGCGATTTAAGGGAGCAAAACTGCCTGAATTTCTGGGATTTCTGGATGCCATTTATGAAGCATCTTCCACCATTTCTCCCGAGGTTCCCAATTTAATCAATTGCAACGGGCCTTATGATGGAAGAAAGAATTTTCTACAATTGAGCCCGGCCGCAGCATTGCTGACAAGTGCTGCAGGTGCGTCGACCGTCCTCCACTCCTCAACCGATTTGCCTCCCAAAAAGGGTGTTACTTCGGCACATGTAATTGAGGCTCTGGGGATTCCAGCTATGCTTCAGCCAGAAGCAGTGAAAAGTCATATTGAAAAATATCGGTTTGGATTCATGCATGCCTCAATGTTTTCACATGGAGTAGAGAGACTTCGAAGAGTTCGTGAAACCCTGGTTTACAGATCCTTGCTCCATTCATGCGAAGTAATGCTCAATCCTGCAGGGGCGAAGCGTTCCATAGTTGGAGCAGCGCATGAGTCATTTCTTCATCGTTTTATTGATGTACTGATTGAACAGGGACTGGAACATATCCTGACAGTTCAGGGGCACGACGGTGGAGATGAACTTCCTCTTAAGCCGATTCGAGCCGTAGAATTCAAGAATGGCAAAAAAGAGGAGATGGAACTGAATCCGGAGACCTATGGTATTCCACAAGCCGAATCTATTCCATGCAAAGATGCACTTACCACTGCGCAAATGATTGAAGATTCATTCGCAGGAATTGACAGCACTGTATCCAATACAATCATCTACAATGCGGGAGTCCGGCTCTATGTCTCCGATACGTGTAACACGATTCAAGATGGTGTAGACCTTGCAAAACGAACACTGGAATCCGGTGAAGCAAACAAGTATTTGAATATAGTTCGCCAGAAAGGATCGCTGTAATCAGCCTGGTCCCGGTTTTATTACGGAAAACGCCGGGATGTTCCTCCGATATTTCAGGTATCCTTCCAGTAACATGTAAAGTTGGTGTTTCTCAAAATCGAATCAGTTACTGGTAATTCATACGCAGCTCCGTAAAAACAACACAGAACCCGGGTAACTTTAGAAAATTCTGTAAATTTCCGGACTGTAACTTTCTAACGAAACAGGACAGAAAAATGAAATCGTTCAGTGATCTTTTGAATATAGATGAGTCGGGAAAACTTCATCTCCAGGATGGCATTCATCACCTGGAAGACCTTCTTGAGTTAAGCCCGAAGGAAATTCTGGAACATTTTCGCAAGGATCAGGTAAGTGATTTCCTCTCTGTAATAGAATCATCAAAAAATATTAAAGAGAGGATTGAGAAAGAGACGTTCACCTCTCTGGACCTTCCCTATCTGCAGCAGGCCGCATTCAAGGATCTATTCCTGGAATTACACGAACATGTAATGTCACATCCGGTATGGCTGCACCCATTCTTTCTCAGGATTTTTCAGGGAGATATAAGCACAGAACAGATCAAGACGTTTTCCTTGAACTACTTCAACCAGATAAAGAACACAAGACAGTGCGTGGCGCTCTCGCTGGGACGCTTTAATGGCCTTATGGGGCGAAGCCATGGTCAGGCAACAGAGCGAGTCATTGAGCTGGCGCAGATTGTTCTCTCACAGCTTGTAGCCGATGAATACGGAGTCGGCACACATACTGTTGACGAATATCCGAAACTTGAAAATATTCTTGAGTCACGGACTCATATAGTAATGTATCGTAATCTGTTCGATGGCATTGGAATCCCATTCAATGAGCAGGATATTCCACTCACACATGGTGTGGCTGATAATGTATTAATACAGAGAATTCTGGCCGGTAATGACCGCTTCAGCGAACTGGAGTCTCTTGCTTCCGTTGGACTTGGTATGGAATGGGGAGTCCCCGAGTTTTTCAGCCTGATTCTTGGCGGATTGATTCGCGCGGCATACAAGCAAAATATCCAGCTAACACAGGAACATCTTTTTGTCTTTATCGCACATGTTCGCTACGATGTGATGCATGCGATTTCCGTTATGTTTATTACAGCCTTTTTTATAAGATACAAAAGTGACATCCAGAGAGTCAAAGGGGCAGTGAATACACTCATGGCTGGACGATATGGTATGATGACCGATCTATACTCTCAGGTTTTTGGAGAAAACTGCCAGGGGATTCACGAAATAAACATTGATGATCGCTACAAACTGACAGATAGAAGAATGGAAGAAGAGCTCCTGGCCATGCGAAAGAAGGTCTCACCGGATGCAGTAGTTAATGCAGACTCTTATTCAAGATCTACGGTAAGCCCGTTTGTTTATCTGTGATCAACCGGGACTCGATAGCATTTGAATACTATCCACCGCGTAACCAATGAAACTGCCGGGTTATATATAATTTATCGTAAATTTCTACTCCACACCCAGAATCACTTCTGAAGCCTTGAAAAGTGCGGCAAAATTAAACCTCAAATCGGGGAAAAAAACCAGGCCACTTGCTCTCTATCGAATAACATAGAGTTACTGTCTGGCTAAGATATATGTATCTGAAATTACAAAAAGGATGAAATGACAATGAAATCAATAAAATTTATAAAAACGCCTGGAGTAATAACCGGGGTATTACTTTTTTTGTTAGCAACGACAACAATAAATGCAGAAGAAATTCAAATAGCCGTTGCTTCAAACTTTACTAATGCTATTCAGACTATCGCATCAGACTTTGAAAAAGTATCGGGGCATAAAGTCACTCTTGTTTTCGGCGCTACTGGAAAACACTATGCGCAGATAACAAACGGTGCACCATTCGATGCTTTTTTTGCCGCAGATGTGAAACGACCGGCTCTTCTTGAAAAAAAGGGCTTTGGAATAAAGGGAACAAGATTTACTTACGCTGTTGGAAGACTTGCTTTATGGAGTACAAAAAAGAACTTTGTGGATGATCATGGGAAAGTCCTTTTAAATGGAGAGTTTAAGAAACTGGCAATTGCCAGTCCAAGACTGGCACCCTATGGAAAAGCCGCTGAAGAAGTAATAAGATCACTTAAACTTGAAAAGCATCTCCGGAAAAAGCTTGTTTATGGAGAAAACATTTCCCAGACATTT
This sequence comes from Leptospirales bacterium, assembly GCA_050295715.1. Taxonomy (GTDB): domain Bacteria; phylum Spirochaetota; class Leptospiria; order Leptospirales; family Leptonemataceae; genus JBNKQE01. The sequence goes on along the minus strand of JBNKQE010000287.1, from coordinate 2,560 downwards.
AATTTCGTAAAAAGTGAAGCGGCTTTACTCGGTTTTGTTGCATTCTCTCAAATCAAACAACCAGGTCAGCCATTTACAGGAAGTCACTGGGAGATTCCACAAAATCTCTATTCACCGATAGAACAGCAGGCTATACTTCTGAAAGATAAAAAGGGAGCACGTGAATTCCTGGAATATGTAAAAAGCAGTAAAGCAAAAAAAATAATTATTGGCTATGGTTATGGTCTGCCCTTCATCGGGAGAATCCCTCTATGAGCAGGACAACCACGACAGAGCCACCTATGCGGACGCGAGTTCATACGGCAACGGCCTGACCCTGGGAGGCGACACGGACTGGAAACTGCCTGACGTCAACGAACTGCAGAGCATAGTCTGGTATGAAATCGACTCAACCTCATGGAACAACACCCACATAGCCCTACACAGTGCCTTCACGTTCAACCTTCCTGCCGGAAAGAACCTGACCGAAACCCGACCACATCGCCACCGGACGGCAACAGCGTGGGTCCCTTCTTCCGATCGAGTACAGGCCATGGAGATAACAGGTCTTACGCGTCCTACATTTGCTTCGGCCCCTGCTGGGCCCATCGAGATGAACTCGAATGGTTATTATGACTGGCACGGTCCGGGAGCGCAACGTTCGGCCCCCGGGGTTGCCCCGGATCCATGGGTGACCAGTATTGGAGATCAGAAGAACCTGGTCCAGGTCTACATATTCGTGCGTTAAGCCCGCCGGCCCTGACCCGGTGTGGCTGGTCTGGGCTGCATTACATGTTCTGCAGCCCAGGCATACTTTTCTTCCGCAATAGAGGGCATCAAACGACTGGATACAGGCTTGCACACTGACTCTTAATCGATCTGCAATTTCATATTTTGCATGTCCCCACTCGTGACCCGGCCAATTCGAAGGGGGAGCTGAGTTCATGGATGGCCCGCTACTCCGGATAATGGGTATTATTTCCCATTCCGGGTATATTCCGGGACGTTAATTCAGAATTATTACGGTATCCGGCATTTCTGAATACCGGGATTTTCTTAAAACAATAAGGCAAAAAAAATATTGATTTACTGAAGATCTGTTGTCTAACTAAACGTTATTTACAATAGATGTCATCTCTATGGAAAAAACAGGTATTGACAATGGTGAAATCAGGGAAAAACAATTTCTCTGCGAGAACAAAGGTAAGTTGAATCAATCCGCAGTTGGTTGGTGTAGAAAGCCGCTGATTGATCCTAATATCAAAGGGCATTTTTTCAGGAAAAAAAGATGGAATTATTATTGCATCGTCAGTGATGATATAATTTTTTCTGCTACAATTGCAGACATAGATTATGCGGCCAGCGCTTTTGTTTATTACTACGTTATAGAGACCGGAGAATATGAGGAATTGACGTCTATTCTTCCCTTCCCATTCAATAGAAATGGAAAAAAATTAACACTGGGGGATTCTCCCTTTTCAAAATGTTTTTTTAAAAATGGCCATATGTTTATCGATTTTTGCCAGGAGGGCAACGAGCTAAAAATTCACGTAAATATAAAATCTCAATCCAAAAAAAATATTTCGGCGAATATACGAATTACAGAGCGGACTAACGAATCTCTGGGGGTTGTTGTTCCCTGGAATTCCAGACGATTTCAGTATACGTCAAAGCATATTGGATTGCCTGCATGGGGTGAAATTGAAATAGGAAAGGATGCCTATAAGCTCGGGGAAAAAAGCATGGCGACACTGGACTATGGTCGCGGATTATGGCCCTATAAGTCCGACTGGAATTGGGGATCCTTCTCTTTTCAAGAAGAAGAGCATACATTTGGTGTGAATCTTGGGGCAAAATGGACCGATCAGGCGCCATATAACGAGAATGCCTTCTTTGAAAAAGGTAAATTAGAAAAAATTAACGAGACAGTAGATTTTTCTTACGACGATAAAAACTTTGAGAACGATTGGATTATAAAAACTCGTAATTCGGATAAAATTGATTTAGTATTTCGACCTTTTTTCAGAAGAATTTCTAAAACAGATTTGATAATCATTAAAACGATTGTATACCAAATGTTCGGTTATTATATGGGTACAGTAAAAACGGAGCACGGAATTAAAGAATGATCTTCCCCCCGTATAACGGACTCGCCTACGCTATTTTATTTGCATACTCCATTGGACTCAAATACCCGAGAGAGGAATGCCGTCTTCGACGAATATAAAATATTTCTATATAGTCAAATAATATTTTCCTCAGCTCCTCAAAATCCGGTTTATGTTCGAGTCTGTAAAGACACTCTGTCTTCAGTGTATGAAAAAAGGACTCCGCTACTGCATTATCCCAGCAATTTCCTTTTCTGCTCATACTTTGGATAAATCTATAATCCTTTAGAAATCCTCTAAACGCATTCGAAGCATACTGGACACCTCTATCTGAATGAATGATGAGACCCGCTTCAGGCTTTCGTTTCTTTACAGCTTTTCGAAAGGCTTCAAGCACACTTTCCGCTGTCATGTCATGCGAAAGATGCCAACCAACAGGTTCTCGATTACCCAGATCATGAACAAGTGTAAGG
>JBNKQE010000286.1:0-6638 GCA_050295715.1 Leptospirales bacterium | reverse complement strand
GGCGCACCCTTTTCTATGCCCTGCACATAGAGTCTGAAGGCATAAAATGCCGACCGTTTTGCAAATTGTGCGATCTCATGAGCCTGCATTTCAATATTTATGGAACGTCCTCCGGAATCATTTGCCCGGATATCCAGTATAGCGTTCTTGTCATCGATAGCTTCTCCGGGCAGTTCCGGATTCTGAATGCTCAGTGATTCCACCAGGAAGTGGTTAAATTTGTGGAAAACAGCATTGAGAAAGTCAATGAGTAGATCGGGATTGCTGACGAAAAACTTCTTAAAGGCATAATCGATTGTGAGAGATAGACGGCTGGAACTCGAACCATTGCTTTCGAATTTTCTCATAGGCCTATGGTATCACATGCGTGTGACACTCTTTTGCCAGGTGGGTGGGGAGTATTTTCGATCTAACAGCTTCTATAGATGATAGATGAAATCTGCTTCTTGAGTTTGATTTGGGTTAGGTGGCGCCCATGTCTCAGATCCATTGAATTGAAGTCAAAAATACTCTGAAGTATTCAATCACCGAATGTAAACCTGGGAAAAGTCACACGAAAAGGCCACAAAGAACGCAAAGGGGAGACCGTGGAATAAGGGATTATAGTTTAAGACTGTTTGTTCGACGAGCAACACTACTTGTCGGGAAATAGTTGTAACATTAAACCAAAATTTTGGCAATAAGCATCTCCGTGTCTCAGTTCCTCTGTGGTAGATAAACCAACCAATCGATATAGAACGAACAACGACCTCCGGAAGCCCGGAGCAAACTACACACAACCACGAACCCTCCCTATCTCCGTTTCTCCGTGGTAGATAAACCAACCAATCGATATAGAACGAACAACGACCTCCGGAAGCCCGGAGCAAACTACACACGACCCCGAATCCTCCCTATCTCAGTTCCTCTGTGGTAGATAAACCAACCAATCGATATAGAACGAACAACGACCTCCGGAAACCCGAAAACAAGCTACACAACCACAAATCCTGCTCATCCTGCTCCCTGTAAACAATGAACCCTGTAATTCGGATCTGCGCATGAAAGACAACGCGTCGGGGAAGAGGCATATCTACAAAAACTCAGAATATTTCCCGATTCCAGCAATTATAGAAAGAAAAATCCAGTTTGATTATCCAGGGACTCCTGGAATCTTGTCCTTATGAGCGAGACTATGGCAAACAGTGAATCGGAATTATTTTCAGAAAAAATCGTAACAGTGGAAGATGCTAAAGAGCATGGACTGACGGCTGAGGAGTTCGGCTGGATCCAGGAGCACCTGGGCGGCAGACTTCCCACTGTGACTGAGCTTGGTATATATTCGGGACTCTGGTCCGAGCATGCCAGTTATAAGAATTCTATTCTTCAGTTGAAGACTCTTCCCACAAAGTCCCCTCGTGTGATCTCCGGGGCCGGTGAAGAGAATGCCGGGGCGCTGGATATCGGTGATGGCCTTGCCGTAGTTTTCAAGATTGAAAGTCACAATCACCCCACCGCTGTGGAACCCTACCAGGGAGCGGCCACCGGAGTGGGCGGGATCATGCGCGATATTTTTACGATGGGTGCTCGACCCTTTTGCTCGCTCAACTCACTTCGCTTCGGTCCTCCCGATAATCCTCGCAGTAAATACCTTCTGTCTCGTGCTGTAAAAGGGATCGGGGATTATGGTAACTCTCTCGGCATTGCCGTTTCCGGTGGTGAGCTGTTTTTCGATGACTCGTTTACCCGAAATGTACTTGTAAATGCTATGACTGTTGGAGTCGTTCCCCACGATAAGATGACAAGCGCTATCGCAAAAGGGAAGGGCAATCCCGTATTTATTGTAGGAGCTACAACGGGCCGCGATGGAATTCATGGGGCCAGTTTTGCAAGCCAGGATCTTTCCGCCGAGACCGAGAGCAAGAGAAGCGCCGTACAGGTGGGTGACCCCTTTATGGAAAAACTTCTCCTGGAAGCAACCCTGGAACTGATCCAGTCCGGGGCACTTATCGGTATCCAGGATATGGGAGCTGCCGGTCTATCCTGTGCAACATCCGAGATGAGCGCCAAAGGTGAGTCAGGCATGGATCTGAATCTTGACCTTGTCCCCCTTCGCGAAGAGGGGATGAGCGCTTATGAGATCATGCTCTCCGAATCACAGGAACGTATGCTCGTTGTAGCCCATCCTGACCGAACCCAGGAAGTAGTGGATATTTTCAAGAAATGGGATCTGCATTCGGTTCAGGTAGGACATGTCACCGATGACGGGATTCTCCGAATTCGCAGAAACGGGAAACTCTGTGCGGAAATTCCTGCAGACTCTCTTGTTCTTGGCGGAGGTGCTCCTCGCTATAAAAGAGAGACCCGTCGTCCGGAATACCTGGATGAAAAGGCTGCCATGAATCCGGAATCAAAACCCGACCTGCAGAATGTTGCCGATGAGACTGTTAAATTTCTAGGGTCACTGAATATTTGTTCACGTCGTCCTCTCTACGAGCAATACGATACCGAGGTGGGCCTTGTCCGTGTGATCGGTCCCGGTGGCGACGGGGGAGTGGCACGAATTCCCCATACAGATCGCGGTATGGCTGTCTCCACAGACTGTAACTCTCGTTATGTTCATTTAAATCCCCGACTCGGCACGTCCCAGGCTGTTTTTGAGGCTGCCAGAAATGTTGCCGTAACCGGCGCCGAACCCATCGGTGTGACAAATAACCTTAATTTTGCCAACCCTTACATCCCGGAAAACTACTACGTCTTTACCGAGTGTATAGCCGGAATGCGTGAGGCATGCGAAGCTCTTGGTGTACCCGTGACCGGTGGAAATGTCTCGTTTTATAATGAGAGTCAGGACGGTCCGATTTTCCCGACGCCAACAATTGGTATGGTCGGACTGCTGAATGATGTTCGCAATCGAACAAAGTCTTTTTTTCAGACTCCCGGGGATCGAATTTACCTGGCCGGACATTTTCGTCCTGTTCTGGGTGGAAGCGAATATATGGTCTGGAAGCACGGCTTTACCGGTGGTGAAATCCCGGAACTTGTTTTTGAAGAGGAGAAAAATCTGATTCATCTGCTGGTAGATCTGGCGACGGAGCAGACGATTCATTCCGCTCATGACCTCTCTCTTGGCGGACTTTCTACCGCCCTTTTTAAGAGCGCCTATAATACATTTAAAAGAACTCTGACCGGCTTTGCTTTAAAGTCGGATGCAATGAAATCTCTAAGAGAAAAATCGGGAGTCGATCGTGAGGATCGGTTCTGGTTTGGTGAGACAAATGGTTGTGCAATTATTTCCGTTGCCGCAGATAGAGCGGATGCTTTTGAGCAGCTTGCAGGGAAGCACAGTGTTCCTTTTGCTTATATCGGAGATGTCACAACTGAATCGAAGCTTGATTACGGTCTGTATCAGGCAGATGGTTCGGGGGCTATCGAATCATTTGAAAAGGGACTGGTCTCAGTTTTCGAATCCTGAGAACGGGGTGATTGACTGAAGGTCAGGATAAACAGGTAAACCGCTTATCCTGGCCTTCTAATCATAACAGAAATTTTGCCTTTTGTATCCCTGTGAGTCTTAAAACCCTGCTTTTCAAGCAGCCGCTCCGATCGGTAGTCATCCAGTCGGATCACCTTTGTGTTTCTCTGGAAGGGAGTTTTTAATATTGAACGTTTCACATTAAGAGAATCGGGATCAATAGAGTAAATATTCACTCTTCATAATACCTTTTTTTTCTCAAGATAGTCCTGATTTGCTATCCGGATGTATATTATTGTTAAAAAAAAATCATGCAGAAAAAAATGAGTCTTTTCAGTGTGGGTATAAAGTCATATCTTTGTCGAAGAGACTAAAAAGGTTATCATTTTCAGGTGTTATGTTATGTCAAAAGATAGTACGAGACGAGTCAAAAGACCGGGATATTTTGCATCATTAATCATTGGAATCATTGTTCTTGTATTCGGTTGTGATCCGGCTCAGAGTAAAAATGTTCCTCTGAATTTTACAGAAGACCATTTTGATGAGATCGTCCATTTTACCTTAAATCAATATATTGATCCAAGTGATATTAACGTAAGTCGCGCATATATTGGCGCTTCCGAAGCCGCCCTCGAGTCTATGCCATATCCGCTTCTGCTTCTCCCGGTGAAGTTTTATGAAAATCGGGAGAAACTGCAGATACCCGAACGACGAATTCCTGGTAATGTTGTTAAAATATCCGGGGATCTTCCATATTTGATTCTTGTTCCCGATTATAAAAAATGGGAAGATCACAATAAGAAGCTCGAAGACATAAGAAATAAGAAAATGGAAAAAATGTCTGAAGCTCAGAAGCTTGCTGAGGCGGAAAGAATCAAGAATCAAATCAAAGAGGAGAAGAAGAGCCTTGAATTCTACTGGGATCAGGTTGCCTTCAGCCGTAAAGATTTTCTCGGTATTCTTGACTGGATTGATGAAAATCAATCTAAATACAATGAGCTTCCCCCTTCTCATAAAGGCCCCAACCCGTTTGAAGAGAACCCGTTTGGCATGAACCATGTATATTTCGCTTCGGCCAACGGTTTTATGCAGAGCATAGATCCCCACAGCGGGGTTCTTGATAGCCGAACCTGGGAAAAAATAAGAGCCGAATCCGAGGACTCTTCATTTGAAGGGATCGGTGCCATGCTTCGCGGCGGCGGTTATCAGGATGTAGTTGTAGAGACTCCACTGGCTCACTCTCCCGCCCTTAAATCAGGTCTTCGCGCCGGTGATATAATTAAAAAAGTCGATGGCGATAGTATTGAGGGGCTGGCACTTTCAGAGGTTGTAAAACGGATTCGTGGACCCAAGGATACTGTTGTGACTCTCGGAGTGAATCGCCCGCCGGTTATGACTGCTCATGATATTAAGATCAAGCGAAGTGTAATTACTCAAAAGGCCGTTACGTCAGAGTATCTCCCTGACCGCCAGATTGGTGTGATTAAGATTTCATCGTTTCTCTATAAAGGGACTGAGACATCCGATATGGTGGAAGATGAATACGATCAGCTTAAAGAGAAATCCGATGGTAAAATGAAGGGTCTTGTCATTGACCTTCGTAATAATCCGGGAGGATTTCTGGAAGAGGCTATCAATGTGGCCGGGCTTTTTCTGCCCCGTGGCAGTGTTGTTGTTCAGACAAAAGGTCGTGGTACAGGTTTGACTCCGCGCAAGAGTTACATTACACCGGTTGTTCCTCCGGATATGCCGATGATCGTTCTTGTAAACGCCGGTTCTGCTTCGGCCAGTGAAATTGTCGCCTCTGCCTTGATGGACCACAATCGTGCGTTGATTCTTGGTGAGCAAAGTTTTGGAAAAGCCAGTGTTCAGGAGATGGTTCCGTCTCATGACTCTATAATCAAGAAGCTTACCACAGCCCGCTATTATGCACCCGATGGGTATACAGTCCAGGTTTATGGTGTTGTTCCTGATATGAAATTATCCGATGAAGAAGATGGATCTTTTCCTCCCAGATTTCGTGAAGAAGATATGTGGAAGCATCTTCCCGAGTTAAAAAAGCGTAACCCGGATCATGCAAGGGAGGCATGGGTAAAAAAACTCAAGTCAATTGTTGGCGATAACAGTTCCGCAGAGAAATATCTGCAGGAACATAAGAATGATGCCAGACGACCAGATTACATGTTACTCAGAGCTCTTCCCTATTTAGAATCTATGAATCGTTATCCTGCCCCTTGATTGTTTCCCGGGCAGACAGTGCAGGCTCATATGATTTCTCTGAAATGGTGTGAAATTTTCGCAGCCATGCGAGAGGGATCGATGGTCCGGTCTTCCGGACCGGAGAGCCCGGTATTCGTCGCTTTAAAAGGCGGCGAATACTCGCCCATTTTCTTGTTAAATACTTATCGCATTCGATGCTCATCTGGGAAAATATATGTCTGAAATAATTGATGTTGATACTTTGATTATCGGTAGCGGAATTTCCGGTCTCTATTTATCTTTACTTTTGCAGGGCACCGGTGACGTTCTTGTTGTTACAAAAGATCGCGTGAGCAATACCGGAACACTGCATGCTCAGGGTGGCGTCGCTTCCGTTATATCCGAACCTGACTCAATCGAGAGTCATATGGAAGATACAATGAATGCCGGTGCCGGACTTAATGATCCGGAAGCGGTTCGCGTTCTTGTTTCAGAAGGTCCTCATCATATTCGCAGGCTGGTGGAGATGGGCGCCGCGTTTGAAAAGGACGAAGAGGGCAATCTCCTCCTTACCAGAGAAGGGGGACATTCCGCTCACAGAGTTGTTTACGCCGGAGATCATACGGGCCGCGAAATTCTTGAGGTTCTTGAACGTTCCGCCCGTGACAGCGGCGTTCGGATTATGGAATACCATACTGCCGTAGAACTCATAACCCGCTATCATCTTAACGAGGGAACCGCTTCCACTCTTCCTCCCCGGTGTTACGGTGCTTATGTATGGGACAGAGGAACCGGCGAAGTTAAGATTATTCGTGCGAAGGCAACTGTCCTTGCAACCGGCGGCGCCGGGCAGGTTTATTTACATAACACAAATCCCGATGTCTCAACCGGAGATGGCGTTGCACTTGCTTATAGAGCCGGCGCAATTGTTGCAAATATGGAGTTTTATCAGTTTCATCCTACCTCTCTATATGCTCCCGATATG
>JBNKQE010000285.1:0-6649 GCA_050295715.1 Leptospirales bacterium | reverse complement strand
AAAAACCGCCGCCGGTCCCCGTCCGAAATAGAACCCAGAGGATTGTTGTAATAAAGAAGGTAGCACCTGTTCTGATCCATCGATACCCGGCTGCCTCCTTCAGCAAAAAACGCTCCAGAACAAGAAGCAAACCATGAGCGCTTCCCCAGATTATAAAATTCCAGTGAGCCCCATGCCACAGCCCGCCGAGAACCATAGTCATAAAGAGTGCAAGCATCATCCGGATTGGTGTGGATCGGCTGCCTCCCAGCGGGATATAGATATGGTCTCTGAGCCAGATAGAAAGGGTGATATGCCATCTCCTCCAGAACTCACGAAAACTTGCCGCATGATACGGAAATTGAAAATTCTCCGGCAGACGAATCCCGAAGAGCCTGCCAAGGCCCAGAGCCATATCCGAATACCCGCTGAAATCTAAATAGATCTGCAGACTGTAAGCAAACATCACAAGCACAAGAGTTCTCCAGGAAGCATCCTGCGGTTTTGAGAAAACCGGATCCACAATCAATGCCAGATGGTCAGAGAGAACGGCCTTTTTCAAATAACCAGAAAAAAGATAGAAAGCGGCCTCCCGCAGCATTCCAATCCTGCGGTTCGTTCCGACACCGGCCAGCTCGGGAAAGAACTCTCTGGCGGTAACAACGGGCCCTGCAATTAATTGCGGGAAAAAGCTTATATATAGAAGAAAACGCTTCAAACTCAGCTCAGGGAGAATGCGATTGCGGTGAACATCTGTGACATAAGAGATTGCCTGAAATGTATAGAAGGATATTCCAAGAGGCAGAGCAAGCCCCGCAATCCCCCAGGCAATCTCCATATCTACAGGCAATTCCCATCCGGTCAGACCACCAATAACATCCTCAAAGAAAAATTGCGTATACTTATAGTAGAAGAGAGGTATAAGAAGGATCAAAAATGGGAGCGGGGCTATACCATACCCCTCATTTGTTCTGTTTGTTTTCGAAATATAGAGACCGAACGCATAGGAAAGCAAACCGATCACAATAAGAAGCGGCAAATAGGAAATATTATGGTAAGCATAGAAGAATAGTGAGGCCGCCAGAAGAAAATCTCGGGCAGCCTGCTCCCGCTTGATTGAGACAAGAAATGCATGGAGGACAAGGACAACACCCAGAAATATGACGAATGACGCCGATACGAAATTCAATGTATGCCCCGCCCCCGGCTAAAATTTACCCTGCTTGCTGCTTGGTAATTTTCTGAATTTTCTTTTCTTTTATCTCTTTTTTCAGAGAGAGTATCAAATCATCCAGAGTGTATTCATTTTGCTCTCCGGTGAAATAGTTTCTAACATTTAGCTTTTCACCGGAAGCCTCTTTCTCCCCCACAACAAGCATATAGGGGACCTTCATTTTTTCAGCATTTCTTATCTTTTTTGACAGGGTCTCATCGCTTTCGTCCACATGAACCCGTATATCTTCATCCTGAAATTTTTCTACAAGCTCCCTGGCAAAATCCTGATATTTTTCGCTTACAGGTAGAATTCGAATCTGCTCGGGAGCAAGCCATAGCGGGAACGCGCCCATATAGTGCTCGATCAACACCCCGAAGAATCTCTCAACAGAACCGAGAAGCGCACGATGTATCATAATCGGACGCTTTCGTTCATTGCCCTGTGTAACATATTCCATGTCAAATCGGGCGGGAAGATTGAAATCCAGCTGTACGGTGGAACACTGCCACTTACGACCTATGGCATCCTGAATTTTTATATCAATCTTTGGACCATAAAAGGCTCCGCCACCCTCGTCTACATCATACTCTATCTTCTGTTTTTCCAGAGCTTTTCGGAGTGCGGCAGTTGCCATGACCCATATTTCATCCGATCCCACGGCTTTTTCCGGCCTGGTGGAAAGATTCACTTCAAATTTCTCAAAACCAAAAACTTTAAGAATTTGCATTATGAAATCAAGAACGCGTATAACCTCTTCTTCTATCTGATCTTCTCTGCAGAATATATGGGCATCATCCTGTGTAAAACCTCTTACACGCATAAGGCCGTGGAGCGCCCCGGACATCTCCCGTCTATAAACAGTTCCCATTTCAGCCCATCGCAGTGGCAATTCACGATACGATCGCAGAGTATCTTTATAAATAAGAATATGAAAAGGACAGTTCATTGGCTTGAGCTGGAACTCAAGATTTTCGTCTTCCATACTATCAAACATCGATTCACTGTAGAATCCTGTATGACCCGATGTATTCCATAATTCCCGATTGGCAATATGCGGTGTATAGAGTAAATCATATCCGGACTTTGCGTGCATTGAATACCAGTATTCTTCAATAGCCCTTCGAATGGTTGCACCCCGCGGGTGCCAGAAAACAAGTCCGCCGCCAGCAGATTCCTGTATGGAAAACAGATGCAGATCTTCACCAATCCTACGGTGATCTCTTTTCTTTGCTTCTTCCAGGAATTTTAAGTATTCCTGCAATTCCTCTCGCGTATCAAAGAGATACCCATAAACCCTCTGCAATTGATCTTTCGTTGCATCTCCACGCCAGTAGGCTCCGGAAACAGTATATAACTTAAATGCCCCAATTTTGCCAGTTGATTCCACATGAGGACCGCTGCACATATCCACAAATGTTTGGTCACCCTTTCGATTTACATTCTTATAGAAAGAAATCTCATTTTCACCTTTTTCCTTCAGGTCCCTGGCCATTTCTGCCTTATATTTCTGTCCCTCTTTATCAAGAAGTGCAATGGCATCATCTACTGGCATTTTATACGATTCAAACTTCTGATTCTCTTTAACAATGGATTTCATTGTCTTCTCAATTTCAGATAGATCAGCATCGGTTATAGGTTGATCTAATAATACATCATAATAAAAACCATTATCAATATCAGGCCCAATAGCAAGCTTGATATCTGAATATTTTCTAGTCAATGCCTGCGCTAATACATGTGCAGCGCTATGCCTCTTTGTGCCTATTTCTACTCCATCACTACTCATCTTCAAGACCAACCTGTTCCCATGCAGATTTTTCTGCTTATTTTTATGCTCTTTTACAAGGGATACTATCAACTCAATACGCCGTTCTGGTTATTCGCCCCGACTCTCGCAAAATGAACCTGCCTTCCAGGGCTCTACGCGACGCCACATCCGGAATAACGCCATGCCTGCTAATTTCTATCACTATTCTTGATTATATTCAATCACTGCGCATTCCACTAATCATCACTTTCGATCTTTCTGCGCAATAATTGGCATGCTTCCTGATGACTCTACGTCGCAATCATAAATCAATATATTTATTGATTTATGCCATTTTTTAATCATATGACATATTTTATTTGGCGTAATATGTGCTTATTATATGGCATATTTATTCTTTACCCCACATTTTGGGCATACGCATGTGACTTCGCCTTTGACTCTATTGCCCTTCTCTGTCTTGTATTTCCCGACAGCCACAAACTCAAAATCAATGCCATCCGGAACATAGTGGCCGGTTCCATATTTTGCGGTACCCAGCATTTCATATCCGCAGGCATGACATTTCACACGCACAGTAATCTTTTCAGCCATAAGCGCACCGCCCCGTCACTTTTTTCTGGATCTATTTTAAATTCCCCGCCCATATATTCAATTTTAAAAAAAGAAACGACACGGATCTCCTGCTATTTTTCTCAGCAAGGACAGGCCTCTTGCCATAAAGTTATCTTCTGCTTTTTTCTAATCACTTTCACAAATTTAAAAATCTCCGTTCGCCCTGGCCTATGTCCGGGACCCAAATTGCCCGATCCCCCGTGCAAACATAGCGCGCTCCACAGTGCAGCCCTGTTGACCAGAACACAATCCTTCTTTTTTGAATATTCCTGCCTATTTATATGCAGTTGCCGGCCTAAACGCAACACGCGCGCCCATATGGCCCCCTGTGCCCCATGACTCAATGGCATGCACATATTGTCCGACATACACATGTCATTATGACACCTCTTTTCCTCTAATTGTGTGTTTTTTGGAATGGTGTGCATGGTCGTTGGTTGTCTGAAATGCTTATCCCGATGCTCTTGCGTATTTGTTGCCCGGCATTTCATATGTGCTCGAATTATGGCATATATGAAAATAATGGTCTGATTGCACCCTGCCCCGGAGCCTCTCAGAGGCACGATTATTTGGCATCTGGTGGTCTTGCTACCCTGTACTGCGGAGGATTTTAAGGTTTTTTATTGAAAAAGGGGCACAATGCGGCCGGTGAATCTCTGCAGTGGTTAACGTTAAATGTGCCTACAGCGTCACAATTGCCTCTCGACGCTCAGCGCTTTCCTGGCAAAAAGACCAGCTTTGCAATGGAAATGTCTGCCCAAATAATGGCAAAGCTCTCCGGCACTTACAAAAAGGCATGCCGACAACGGGGCTACAATGGGTGTAAGTGCCGCTACTCTGACTTAAGAAAAGATAAGCGACTGAAAACGGGCGGGAAACGCGTATCTGCCCATTTATAAATAACGCCGTATTATGATTCAGGTATGTCTTTGTAAATGCCGCACCACGGGCAGCCCTTCCGGGGCTCTGCCGTGCAGCGGTCAGTATGAATTTTGGATGGAGTGACGCAATATGGTCACTTAAATTAGAGTCTATTACTTTGCTGTAGACCGGGATGTCTTCTTGCTTTTCTTTTTTGCGGTAGTTTTCCTGGATGCGTTTTTCTTCGCAGCCTTCTTTTTAACGACGGGAAATTCGCCTTCCTTCTCTTTTAGCCTGGCTTCGCGCTTCAGCATGTAAACATAGTGCATTACATACTGAGTGTAAGGCTCGGGAATATCTCTTGGCTCTACTTCATCCGGAGTCTCAAATATCTTTTTCGCCAGCTGTGCATTCAAATCATCTTTTTCCGTATTGATCAGTGTCTCAAGCCTGCGACATATCTCCTGATCGTTTACCTCATTGCTGAGTTTTCGCATCGCTGTTAATAGCTTATTTACTCCCTGAAGCGATTTCGCCATTTTTCTACACCCCTGCTGTTAAGGCTGCACAAGTTTTCCTGAATGAACAGGTATCCTTTTGATAATGCCTTTGTGTATCCATACTCTATAACCCCTTTTCTCGTGCAACTTATAATACCGATTACTTAGTTTTTTAGTTCACTGGCAGGAGTTTTCCGTCCTATGTTTTTTGATATGACTGAAAAAGATGAATTAATATTCACAGAAAAATACTAATCGGAATGAAAAATTTCGATCTGGAAAAGGTGTCCTGCACGGACGAAAGTGGGATTGACGTCCCATTAAACAGGAAGTGGTGAATTCATATACGCGGAAGGGACGTTGCGGCAATCTTCCAGCACATGGATAGCGATTATCGCGCCGAAAGCACCTTCTTTTACATGTGAGATTGTGGAATGTGTGTTACGTATTCCTCCTATCTGGTTAACGTGAGATATAAAATAACCATTTTCAGTGAGAGAGGACCCTACCCTCATCTGCCACTCTTCGCTCATATAAGCTGTATTGACAGAGGGAATCCCACAGAGAAAATTATCAGAATTAATTTCCCCAGAAATTTCTGTTAGTGAACTCTTTGTAAAATTCCAAACGCTTTGACTGCCTGCTGCTGCGGGCAGCCCCGAAGCAGCAGGCAATAACGGTGCAACATCAATTACCGAATCAATATATTTTGCTACCACTGCAATACTGCACAAAGATACGATACCAGAACATGCAGCCCTTTGTCCTTGCGATATGATACCAATCCCGCTTTTATAACCGATCTCATGTATTTTTAAATCTCTTCTATATAATGATTCAACAGCGGAAGAATCGGTGCCTGGCTGTTTCTTCCGGGTATACTTGAAATCATCACTGACAGAAACGGTTCTATTACTGGCCGACAGAGCAAAAATCTGAAATGACATCGGGTTTTGCTCACAAATTACCCCGGAAACACCTGGAAAGAGTGATGCATACGCAACCGGAAATTCTCTTTCCAGGTATGAAATCCACGCATGATTACGATTCAAATCTTTACCACTATCACTCTTCGGCACTGTCACAGGCTCAGCAAATCCACGGGCATCCAGTTGTGCATTGACATTCCGGGTATTATCACACTCTTTTTGCTGATTGCCGAAATCATTGAGATACACAACATCCTCTCCTTCCCGATCTGAGAAAGAAATAGGCTCCTGCTTCCGAACCGGTTGAGCAGAGGCCTGAATCCCTGGAACGCTCCGTGCAGTTGCGGCGCCCTCGCCCCCTGCCATCAGCATTGAGTCGGACAGGTGGCTGAATTCATGATTGTATTCGGATACAGGTTCTGCCATCAAAGGCAGAGCAAAACCCATCACAAGGGCAACTGCAATTATGTAGATCCTGGACCAGAACATTTGCCTTATTTTTCAGCATAATGGGACATAATCAAGTCTTTTTTTCATGTTTTCGGGCGATTTTTGCCCTATTTACTGGCATCTTTTCCTTCCGCCATTTGCCCCAGCCTGTATTCGACCTCCCACAGATAGATTTCATCGTCTTTATTTTCTACGCTCTCACGCAATTTTTTGACAAGGGGAGCCAGAAAGGATGCGATTTTCGAAGGGATGCCCCGGTCCATTTCCCTGTCAAAGGCATGGTGGTCTTCATTGATGAGGAGTGTCGCCATTCGGTAAAACTCATCTATGC
>JBNKQE010000284.1:0-6681 GCA_050295715.1 Leptospirales bacterium | reverse complement strand
CGATGACCACAATAATGGCACATAGCCAGATTATTACGATGAACGGTTAAGGCCACACTGCATGAAGGGCATTTAATTGTCGCAGCGCAACTGGAACAATAAAGATACGGAGCATGGCCACGCCTGTTCAAGAGCAATAATGATTGTTTCCTGTCGTCCAGATTTTTACCGATTTCGCGAACAAGATCACCTGTAACCGGGATATCGGCTGGAGGTGCCTCTATTATATGTATGTCGGGGAGTTCCGCACCGGTAGCCCGTTTTGTAAGAACATGCAAAAAATAACGAAAACCGCCCTCTTCCCGCTGGCTGGAACAGCGATACATGGTTTCAATTCGAGGAGTGGCCGAACCAAAAAGCACAACACCACCTGAATTCCTTGTTCGAATCATTGCTATCTGACGCGCATCGTAGCGTGGAGAGCTATGCTCCTTGAATGATCCATCATGTTCTTCGTCTATAATAATAATGGCCGGATTTTTAACCGGAGCAAATACCGCAGAACGAGTTCCCACAGCTATGGAACACTCACCGCGCAATACTCTAATATAAGAACGAAATCTATCACTCCCGCTGAGTCCTGAATGAAGAAGCGCCAGCTCTTCCCCGAAAACCTGATGAAGCCTTTGTACAAGCTGCACCGTTAATGAAATTTCAGGAACAAGAAGAATCGCATTCTGATTTCTCTCCAGACATTCACGCAAAATATGAATGTAGACTTCGGTTTTACCTGACCCGGTAATACCGAACAGAAGATGAATGGGTGTCGCCCGTTCTTTCTGTGATTCAGTATCATTCAACGCAGAGGGAAGGTCCTTCAAAACTGATTCATATGCGGCTCTTTGCAGGTCATTCAATTCATGATCCGGTGTTAGATCCTGAACTTTCTTCCGCGTCTGAGGAGATGGTCTTCGCTTCCCGTTCGGAAACATTTTGAACAGAGCTTCACCGTAACCTGAAAGATAGAATTCAGCCATCCATTCTGACAGCTTCATCTGATCTTCATTTACAATCGCATCCTCATCAACGACCTTCAAAATTTTCGATAAATCAAATGACGGAGTCTGATTATGAATAAATCTGACGATTCCCTCCTCTTCTTTACCGCGAAGTGAAGCGATTACACGGCATCCCGGTTTGACTTTTTCTGCAAGCTCATCAGGAATCTCGTAGGTGAAATATTCTCGAATAGGGAGCCGGAAGCATATATCGGCATACTGCGTGAAGATCACTCATGGATCTCCCGGAATGCTTTTTTCAGGGATTCAAGAATTCGCGTTTTCACACTCTTTTCTTCAGCAAGAAGCTTTGTATATTCTTCCGTTCGTCCGGCTTTTTTCAATGTCTCTCTTTTTTTCTGGTATGCGAGTAGTGCCATGGGACTTCTAATAACGATTACATTTACCTGATGATTTCCAATTTCGATTGGAAGGCTCTCACCGCTTAATGCCATCTGCTTTGCCTTATCTTCGCTGAGCATCAGATACGAAGAGGGCCCCGTTAAAATCAAAAGGCGTATTTTGTGTTGTTGAATTAGACTCTCTACATGTGTGAGGCAATTCTGGCACCGTTCGTTCCAGTCTTCCGGTATACTGGAGGTATGATCGAATCTGCACGCCGGATACTCCTGAAAATGAATATCATCCATATCTCCGCCGGCAGCTTCAAACATACGACGAAAAAGAGAATCCTCCTCTTCCCCTCCAAGTATATACTGTTGACTGCGATCGGGTTTCTCCGGTTCACGAGTTACAGGACCTGTGTAATGAAGAACGGCAATGGGCGATCGACCTTCCCGTCGAAATTTTTTTATCGGATAAAGGCGGTTGGAACAAAGGGTGCACCTGTAATTAGCCGGAAGACCGGAAGCGACCTGCCTCTCGCTTTTTTGTTCCGCCTTGTGCTCACCGGATTGAACTGCACTTCGTAATGATTCTTCAAAATTTACAGATGATTCTCTCTCTCTACTGGAAGGCGGTGCATATACAAGAGGGACATCAAGTGGGGACTTCTCTCCCTTTATGCGAAGGAGTGGTAGATCGGTTCCTTTTTTTATGATTCGCGCAAGATCTTCTACTATATCTGCAAACTGCTCCGTTATGCTCATTACTGGACCTTCCTGGTTGCCGGAGGAATCTTAAATAGTATCTGAAATCGAGCCCCGCCGAGTGCATCACTCTTTCCGACCTGTATTCTGGCATCATGCTCTGTAACAGCTCTCTCCACAACGGCCAGTCCAAGCCCGCTACCATGCTCTCCTTTCGTAGAGAAATAGGGTTCAAAGATTTGCTCATCCAGTCCCTCTTCTACACCAGGTCCATTATCTTCCACTACCAGGGCTACATATTTACGGCTCCCTTCTTTATGCAGCTTCGTTGAAATTCTAACTTTTCCTGCATTCGGTTTTAGATCTTCAGGCATATCCCGAATAGCTTCAACAGCATTTTTGATTAAATTATTTATCATTCCAATAATCAAGTTTTTATCAACCATAATAACCGGTAATTTTCCGGACTGGGCCAGTTCTATGGAAATACCCGAAATCCCTCGAAACAGATGAATTGATTCAGATACAATTTCTTCGATATTGGAGAGCACGGGTCTTGCACCGGGCATTCGCGCAAAATTTGCGAATTCTTCCACCATCTGCTTCAGTGTAGCGACCTGATCTATGATTGTATTGGCACCCGTCCGAAGAACTCTTGTGAGATCTCCAGGATTCGGACGATCGAGTCTCCGTAATATACGCTCTGCCGATAATTGAATAGGCGTAAGCGGATTCTTAATCTCGTGTGCAAGACGTTTGGCAACTTCCTGCCAGGCCGCCATCCTCTGTGTGTGGAGCAGTCTTGCCTGTAGATCCTTTAATTCCATTGTCATCTGGTTAAAGGAGTCAATTAGAACGCCCATCTCACCAGTGGCATTGATCTCAATTCTTGTATCAAGATTTCCATCCGCAATCTCCCTTGTAGCTGCCGCAATCGATACAATGGGAAGCGATATCTGCCTGGCAATAATTATTGAAACAATCAATGCACTTCCTATCATAAATGCATAGATAAGTCCAAGTCCGAGACGCAGGTTAGTAGGGATCTCCACTTTCCAGAGAGATTCATTTTGCAGCCGACCGTACACAGTGTTGAAGTTGTTAGAATGAGATTCCATACCCGGATGGAGTCGGTGTCCCAGTAATAGAAAATCATTTTCCTGCTTCAGAGGAAAGGCAAACAGCACAAGGTCCAGCTTGCTGTTTGAATACATAGCATATCCGATGCCACGGTCTCTTACCTTAAATTCAGGGAGCTTCTCCTTTGAAAACAAAGGTTTTGTCTCGTATCGAATCTTTCCTTGCTGTACAAGGGCGGCATAATCCATTCCTGATTCTAGAGTTCCCTCTCTATAAAGTTGATGAATCAGGCTTACATGACCCTTTTTGTTTTCAAAGTTGTCTTTATAACGCGCTTTAATCTTTGATAAAAATCTGGCCTCTTCGAGATTATCATAATAAGTTATAATATTATGAGCCGAAGACATTGCACGGTTTACATCTATTCGGAAAACTCCCTCCACAACCCGTTCAATCGTATTGGATGAAAGCAGAAATATCGGTATTGAAGGAATGATTGAAACCAGTAAAAAGGCTATACTGAGCTGATACCTGAAACTGGATCGTAAATTTCCAGTAAGTTTTATTCTTCTATTCCGGTAATAATAATGGGCAATGTAATTGAAAGTTCCAAGAGGTATGAAAACTAAAAGATATGTAAATATGCGATCAACAACTGCACTATTGTCTTTAATGATTAGCAGTTCAGCCAGCAATATACTGAAAAAAACAGTCAGCACTAGAAATAGGGCATCTCGTAAATAAATGCGAAATTCTTCTTTTCTCCATGCAGGATACGGATTTGAATTCATTGAAAATTTCCGGACAGTACTTCAGATAATTTTTCCACAGCCACCTCCTCGTCAGCTCCTGTTACAATAACTGTAACTTCAGCACCGGGCCCCATCGCAAGCATCAGAAGTCCCATTATACTTTTTCCGTTCACACTTGTCCCCTCGCACTCAAGAATTACTTCACTCTCGAATTTACTTGCCTCGCGAACGAATACTGATGCCGGTCTTGTATGTACACCACCCTCATGATTTATTGTTATCCGATTAGATTTCATATACAGATTTCAATCCTCCGGTTCCCGTTCCACATTCATGAAATCTCTGGAGGTTTTTTTCTGAATCTCTTCATTAATACGCCGCGTTAACTCGCGGGCTGCATGATAACCCATTTTCTTTGAACGGTGATTCATGGCGGCGGTTTCAATTAATATCGGGATGTTTCGGCCAGGACGTACAGGAATTGTAAGTCTGGGAAGCTCTATTCCAAGTATCTCGACTGTCTCTTCATCAAGGCCCAATCGTTCATACTCCTTGGCAGGATTCCAGTCTTCCAGGTAAACCATCAATTCAATACGTTTTCTTCGCCTGATAGCTCCGACGCCAAATAAATCCTTAACATTGATAATTCCGAGACCGCGAAGTTCCATATGATATTTTATTATATCACTGGAAAAACCGTATAAATCATTATCGCCGATACACTTAATATGCACCATATCGTCTGCAACAAGTCTGTGCCCTCGTTCAACAAGTTCCAGTGCTGTTTCAGACTTGCCGATACCGCTTGCTCCTTTTAGAAGAATTCCAACACCATATACTTCTATTAAAACACCATGAACAGAAGTGGCGGGAGCAAGTTCCTCACTCATGAAACGCCAGTAGTGTATTATGAATTTATGAGTCGATAGAGGTGTGGACAAAATTGGAGTATCTGTCTTTTCAGCCATCTCCAGAAAACAATCTACAGGTTGATTGCCATGGGTAAAAACCAGCCCGGGGAAAGTGTAAGCGAAAAAATCATCTTTAATCTGATTTTGATGATCTACACTGCATTCTTGAAGATATGCAAACTCCCCGCGACCAAAAACTTGAATTCGATCTGCGGCGAGATTTTTATAAAACCCAGCCAGAGCAAGTCCGGGACGATTCACGTCAATAGAGACGATTTCTCGATCCAGCCCCTTTGATCCGGCCAGAACCTTGAGCTCCAGTTCTGGAGCCTTGTCGATTAGCGAAGCAACCGAAATGGAGTTCAAGGTAACCTCCTCCATTCCTCAGGAATTAGAGCGATGATTTTTCCCGAGATTCTTTTCTTTATTTCTGCGAATCTGTCGTTCCATAATTTTTTCGACCTGATCCATTGCAGCATACATGTCTGTAGAAGACTCCTCAGCAACAAACTGATTTCCATCTCCGAGGAGATCAAACTCCACTACATGACTGATTTTCTCAACACGAAACCTGACATTGGCTGTGAACCTGGAATCAAAGTGCTCTGAAAGTTTTTGCAACTTTTGCTGTGCATAATCTTTCAAAGCGTCCGAACTATCCAGATTCTTAAAAAAATAACTGATTTCCATCTTCTCTCCTCGAAACCGATCTTTATATTAATTCCCGCCTGCCGAAGGTCAATGGTTGATGGAAATTCCGGTTTCCGGACATCCACAACCGATCCTCAATGTCCTGATTTCAGTCCTTTGAGCTTTTTTCTTCGATCCGCAGGTAATATTTCTAATAATTTTCTGTACTTTGCAACAGTGCGACGGGCGATTTCCACACCCTCTTTTTGTATAATATTTACGATTTCCTGGTCTGATAAAGGATGATTCGGATCTTCTTCCTGAATGATTTGACGAATTCTATCCTTTATATTTTTTGCAGACTCACCTTCTCCACCGCCAGAACTACGTAAAGCACCAGTGAAAAAATATTTTAACTCAAATATTCCCCATCGAGTCTGCACATACTTATTTGTAGTGATTCTCGAAACCGTTGACTCATGAAGTTCCAGATCTTCAGCAACGTCTTTCAACGTCAATGGTTTCAGGTGTCCATGACCTTTATAGAAAAACTCTTTTTGGAACTCCAGAATCGACTTCATAACACGGAAAAGGGTCTGTCTTCTCTGTCCTATGCTTTTTATCAGCCATTGAGCTGAATTTAACCGGGTCTGTAAATACTCTCGGTCCACATCATTACCGGCCCGGCCATCTTTCAATATATTTCTATAATCTTCATTAACTCGAATAGAAGGAATCCAGTCGTCATTTATTAAAATATCAAGCTGTGAGTCAACTTCCATGACACTCAAATCCGGCAGGATATAGTCAGGTTCCCGGGTTATATAGAGAGTTCCAGGAAAAGGCTCCAGTGTTCTTATAAATTGGAGGGCTGTCTCGATTTCAGTGAGAGAAAAGGAGGTTGCCTTCTCAATCTTCTTATAATCCAGCCTCTCCATATCATCAAAATGCTTCTCAAGGATTGTAAGAGCAACATGATCATCCGGATGAAGAAGTCTTGCCTGGATAAAAAGTGTTTCCTGGATATTTTTTGCTCCACAACCAATAGGATCGAGTGCATATACTCTCTCGAGAGACTCATTTATCATTTCAACAGGAATATCTGTACCTGATATGAGTTCCTCGGGTTCAGTTGTAAGAAATCCATGTGAGTCAATAGCTGAAATTACAAGCTCTCCTGCCTCAAGAGTCTTCTCATCAATTTCAGTCATCCTTAGCTGCCAGATTAGATGATCATGAAGGGTTTCGAAAGATGTAAGAC
>JBNKQE010000283.1:0-6694 GCA_050295715.1 Leptospirales bacterium | reverse complement strand
TCTGGAGCGCTTTTATTGAGAGATCGGATTCGTTATCGGAGGATGAAATGGAGAAGCTCGAAGACAAAAATCCGGCATTGAAAAAAGCTCATGAAGCTCTGGATGAGATTTCCCAGGATTCGGAGGCACGCCTTGCTTATGACCGCAGAAAGTCGGCCATTTTTTTCTACGAGAAGACCCTCGAAAAGAAATTTGCCGATGGGAAAACGGAAGGCAAAGCTGAAGGTAAGCTTGAGGGTAAAGCCGAAGGTAAGTTGGAAGCTGCTCGCAAGATGCTGGAGAAAGGTTATCCGGTGGACGATGTAGTTGAAATCACTGGCCTCACCCTCGAAGAACTAAAACAGGCAGAATAAACTGCCGATGACCGGTTTACCGGAATGGGAAGCGGAACGTTAAAAAGAATATATGCTTTGTTTCAGCCCCGAGACCTTCCACGCTATTACTCTACAATTCAAACTCGGTATCACAGGTGTCATTGTTAACAGGATTCGTGGCATGTGTATCTTGTTTCCGGGCTTCCGGAGTTCGTTTTCGTTCTAAATCGATTGGTTGGTTTATCTACCACAGAGGAACTGAGATAGGGAGGTGCTTATTTTCAGAACATTGGTTTACTGCCATAACCATTAAGCGACATATAACGTTTCTCGTTAAACAAACAGTCTTTAACAAGCATCCCTGATTCAACGGTCTCTCCCTTTGCGTTCTTTGCGGCCTTTGCGTGAGATTTTTTCTGACTCCCTGTCTTTCATCTTCAACAAACTCCGAGCCTCTACATGAACATACAAATTTATTCCGATAGACCAATTACATATTATATGGTGAATGGTTCCTATACTATTTCACAAAGCAGGCTAACGCATGGAAAACAGACAACGCAAGTCATGGAAAGAGATTCAACCGGAACTGGAAACAGGAGACCTGATTCTTTTCCATGGTATGTATACGATCAGTCGGGTAGTGGAATTCATTGAGCAGGATGATTGGTCCCATGTCGGCATGGTTATAAAATTGAACGGACGTCCCCTGTTATGGGAATCGACTACATTTACAAACCTTCCCGATGAAATTTACCATGATCGTATTGAAGGACCAAAAATTGTTGATCTTCATGACCGACTGAAGACCTATGATGCATCCTATGATATCCCACTGAAATATGCTGTCAGACCTCTTCGCGTTGAGAGAACGGAAGAGATGAAAATGGCAATCTACCAGGAAGTTTTCAGGACACATGGAAAAAAATGTCCGGTCGGTATGGAGATGATCTTCAACTATCTAGAAGGCAAGCTTCTGAATATCCCGGCAAATTCGAAAATGGAGTGCAGTCAGCTTGTGGCATCGGCCTACATGGCCATGGGACTCATTCCCGATTCCAGGGTTCCCAATAGTTATAATCCCGCTGATTTTTCTCAGAAATATAACCTAAAACTTTTAAAAGGAAAACTGGATGATGAGATTCTAATTGACATCCAGTAATTGCTTTCATCGTAATCAGATGAATTGGAAGAATTACTGAAAAAGATATCATTTTTCATCCTGCTGTTCGCTTTTTTCGGGTGTGCAAATAATTTTGATCCACCGACCGCTCATAAAGGCATCCTTGATCTTCGAGATGTAGATTTCTCAAAAAATTCAGGGGAGGATGTCAAGCTCAATGGGGAATGGGAGATTTACTGGAATGAATTAATAACACCTTCGGATATAATAGGCCGGCCGGAGTACAATCCGGTCTATTTTTCCATACCGCATACATGGAATGGATTTTCCATTGAGAATAAAGAACTGCCGGGATACGGTTACGCAACATTTCGTCTGCAAATTTTGCTTCCCAATCAAACACCCCCCCTTGCCTTACTCGTACCTCAGCAAAATACATCTTACAGATTGTATGTAAATGGAATCGTCCGTGCGGAGGCTGGATCCCCCGGAGAATCAGAAAAAACAACTGTTCCCTCCATGAAATACAATACGATCTATCTCCCCCGACAATCCAGCGAGATGAATCTGGTAATGCAGGTGGCAAACTACAGACATAGACTGGGAGGTTTCTGGCAACCCATTCAACTGGGGTCCCACCCGACAATAATGAAACAATGGCAATATAGACGAGAGAGTGCACATTTTTTAATCGGCGCTTTCCTGGTAATGTCTATGATTAACCTTGTTTTTTATTTCAATAGAAGGTCGGATAAAAAAAGTTTAGCGTTCGCCGTATTTACAGGGATATTTGCGTTACGACTGTTCATTACGGAAAATCGATTGATCACCGATTATTTTCCCTGGATATCCTATGACATATACGTTCCGATGGAGTATTCCACGGTTTTTCTTATCCCCGGTGTTTATTTATGGTTTTTATTCACACTGTTTCCGGAAGAAATTTCAGCGAAACTTATGCGATATACAATCATTCTGGGAATCATACTTTCTGTGATTAGTTTTTTTACCGGAGCAAATATATACAGTTTACTTGGATTTTATTATCAATTCTTTTTGCTAATTATCCTCGCGTATGCTCTGCTTGCCATAATTTTTGCAGTGTATCGAAAGAGAGAGGGTTCCCGATTCGTTCTCATAAGCATTCTTGCAAGTTGCATTTTTCTTTTTAACGACCTGCTGTATGCCAATCAGATAATTCATACATACTATGTGGGAGCCTTTGCCATTCTGATCTACTCCCTTCCTCAATCGCTGCTTATATCTCTACAAAATGCACGAGCTTTTCAGGAGACGGAAGTCTTAAAAGAGGACATGGAAGAATTAAACCTGTCTCTCAACAGGATTGTCGAAGAAAAGACAATTGAATTACAATCGACACTCAATGAAATTGAAAAAGACCTGGTTCTTGCAAGATCGATCCAGGACTCTTTGTTCTTCAAGGAAGAAAATCCGGACAGAATAATAATTGACTCCATCTATTACCCGTTCATGGAAATTGGGGGTGATTATTATTACTTCATAAAATTAAGAGAGAATTACTATCGATTTTTACTGGCAGATGCAACAGGTCATGGAATTCAGGCTGCTCTCTTAACCATTATTTTTCACTCCGAGTATCATTTCATCAAATCAAGTGACTTCACTCCGGGAGAGATTCTGACTTCGCTAAACAGTGCATTCTTCGAGAAGTATTTAAAACTGCATGTATTTTATTCGTGCTTCATTCTTGATATTGATCTTCAAAATAATAAGGCTTACTATTCTTCTGCAGGACATTTTGATCAAAAGTATATTGAGAAAGGATCGCTTCATTCCCTTTCCAAAACTGGTCCGGCGCTGGGTATTTATGATTCTATTCTCTATGAGGACAGAACGATCTCTGTTTCCCCGGGTGGTATATTCTATCTTTTTACAGATGGTCTTTTTGAAGTATTTGATTCGAAAAATGAAATGCTTGGATTATCCGGACTGGATAATATACTTACTACCTTCGATACAACAGACAGACCACCGGATATCCACTCCATAGTAAACCAGGTAAATGCATATTGCAATAATGAGTACCTGGATGATACCACCCTCCTTTCCATTGAATTGAAATCATAAAGACATCCCTTTTTTCATGCGAAGGCGCGGAGATAAAAAGGTGTTTACGGATAGAACAACGGTTTATTTTAACACTTTTTCACTGATTGCACCGTTTCGTATCGAACAAACTGTCTTAAACCAGTTCCCATGATTCCCTGATTTTTTCTCAGCGATCTCAGTCATTAATGGCTGCGATGGAGACACAATTAATATAAATAATGCAACAACTGTTACCTTTAGAATCTTTACTGTTTTTTGCAGCCATATTTATATAACCTCCGCCTGATCACATAATCGAACAAGGAAGTATAACGTTACAACAATGGAAGGTGATATGGATTCATTTTGAATTGTATTATCCGAATTGATTTTCCGTTCAGTAGCGGTACAATGCCCGGTACATGTGATTCATATACAGGACAATATCTCTGAGCGTCTCTACTATACTCACCTGACATCGGCAAGCACCTCTTCTGTCATAACTTTGTGAAACTTATCCGATTCTTCATAATTAGGGGCGTGCGATGAATTTTCAAACCATATCAGTCGTTTTCTGGGAGCTTTTAATGCATTAAAATATTTCTCGGATAAACTGGAGGGAACCGTATTGTCATGACGGCCCAGCATAAAGTAAACGGGAATTTTAACTGCAGGAACATCTATAAACATATCTTTTTTCTGAAGCCAGGGCCACAGACCACTCAACGAATTATAACTTCCCACAGGTAAGCGATACATTAGATCCAGAGTTGAGTAATGGGGGAAAGAAAAATAATCTTTTGCGATAATTTTCATTGGTTCCGATTCACCGTATATCATACCCCCGTATTTGTTTACATATTTGCGCTCCACTCCGACATCTGATAGCTTACTGTAGGGAGGCTCCCCCACTCCTTCCAGCTCTTTTATAGCTTCTGCATCCCCTCTCTTTTTCGCAGTTTCAAGGACATTCCTGTATGAAATCTTCTCACTTTTATCAAAATTGCTTACCTGTCCAATTCCTATATATGCGTGATAGAGTTCGGGATTTTGCGCTACAGTGGAAATCCCCAGTATACTGCCCCATGAATGCCCGGCGAGATATATCTTGTTTTTATTAAATCTATTGCGAAGAATATTTGTAAGCTCTACTGTATCGGTGATATAATCATCCAGAGTAAACTGCGAAATATCCTGATCGATAGAATAGGTCTTCCCGGCCCCCCTCTGGTCCCAGTGAACAATGACAAACTCCTTTTCCAGCCTCCCCTGATACCGCTTTGAAGCCATAGCCATCTCTGACGACCCGGGACCACCATGCAAAAAAAGCAACACAGGTTTTGCTTTATTTTCCCCACGAATATAGATCCACTGACGCAATCCTCCCAGAGATATGCTTTCAAGAGAGTCTATTCCCTGTGAGGATACGATCCGGTTTGCCTCTTTCTCATTCGATTGCACTACAGATCGATATATTTCTATTCCCGATAATAGAATGATCATTAAGAACAAAAGAATAATAACAAAATATTTAATTATCTTCAGAGTCTTTTTCAATGTAAATTCTCCGTATTAATCTCACAAAAATGTTTTTGTTACCACGAAATTGGATAAATTACAATTCCATTTTTTACACCTATCAAAAAATAAATACTATTCGCGTAACCTGAAATTGATTGAATAAGTCACACGACTAAAATTATCAATTTCGTTCAATTTATGGTTTTAAAAAATAGGATTGTCACGTCTATTCTGCTATATCCTGAATAGAATACGTGAAAGCGATACCAGTAAAATAAGACGGTTTCATATCAATATTCCCTGGTTCAGTGAAAATGAACGGTAATTCAGTTTCAGTCACACTTTTACATAAACGAAAGAAGAGATTGACGTATATTTACTCTTCCGGGATTCTTTCATTAAGATTAATTTCTGATTTTTCCCCATAAATTTTGTCATTATTCTCCACTGATAAAACAGGAGGGAGAGGATACCCTAAATTTTCATTGCCCATGAAATAGCAATTGTTAAGTTAAGATTAAGGTTTTAATATCCGAAGATCAATGTATTTATGAAGATTATTTACCAAAATTACAGACATTCTGGCACAACATTTGTCAAAATTGTAATACTTGTTGCAATGCTTCTCTCTTCCGGTTGCGATAGTAATAAGGCGGGTAATCCATTTCTTGAGTCAGCGGTAATGAGCTTCCTATCCGGGAGTGGACGTACTGTCACTCTTAGTGGTTATGAATGGAAAAAGTGTTCCCAGGGGCAGACCTACGATTCAGCCACCAATTCCTGTCGTGGCAATCTGGTAGCCGATGGGACTTACGGTGCCTCAACTCTATTTTATTGCAGCATTAACGATAATTCATGCAATTCATTGACCTATCCGGCCGAACTGATAGCCCCCTCGGGATCGAGAACAAGTGAGATTTATACATCATGCACAAATGATACAACCGATGGATACACCGATTGGCGAGTTCCAAACAACTATGAGCTTCAGTCCCTGACCACTCTATTTGATGCACGAAGTACTTTTGTTTCATCATTCCCGGATACAGTGGACGGCTATTACTGGACATCTACTGCCGAATTACTGGATATATCGAAGGCAAATACAGTATCTTTCAGAATATTTGATTATGGAGAGACTCGGACGCAGACCAAAACCGTATCCTACTACCTTCGTTGTGTTAGAACACCATGACCGAGCACCTCTGAAATTGTTAATAATCATGTTAAAGCTATTATCAAATAAAAGCCAATTATTATCCCGCCCTCACCTTAATCTGTTTCTCTATAAAAAATGGAGCGCTGCACCTGGTTTAGCAGGTCAAATTTTTTTTATCGCAGTTATAACACTATTTACACTGCTCATTTCTTGTGCCGGATCCGGCGGTCATGTCAGTTCCACATCCGGAATGGATAATCTGAAAGAAGACCAGAACAGTAAAATCAAAATATACAGTAACGACGCCCCCCCTGATAATTATGAATTACTGGACTTAATCACTGTTGAGCATAATGATAAAAACGAGCGTTACAGACTTGCTCGAGAGCAAGTTCTAAAGCTGGGTGGAGATGCTCTGATTGTTAAACCTGAGAATAGAGAGACGACAAGCGAGTTCAGGCAAACGGTGGATCTCAGACGTCCCGGTGGCTTTTCCATCAAGAAGAG
>JBNKQE010000282.1:0-6759 GCA_050295715.1 Leptospirales bacterium | reverse complement strand
ATTGCGAAAAGGCACATATGTTTATGGGTCTCTTTATTGATACTGGAGTGTAGTTTGATTTGTAGAAAAAAAAGAGGAAAATATGACTATTGTATTTGGATACATCAGTTCCATTTTAATGGGATCCGTTCTCGGGCTTATCGGAGCGGGGGGGTCCATTCTCACCGTTCCGATTCTTGTTTATCTATTTGATATCCATGCTGTTCATGCAACCGCATACTCTCTATTTATTGTTGGTCTTACAGCTGTATTTGGTGGTTTTCAATACTATAGAAAGAACCTGATTAATTTTAAGGTTGGATTTATTTTTGCAGTACCGGCATTTATCGGAGTTTTTGCAGCTCGAAAATTTATCATCCCTAATTTGCCTGATGAGATATTTTCAATTTCATCATTAGTTGTTACTAAAGATATTTTTATCATGCTCGTTTTTTCTATAGTTATGTTGCTTGCGGCGATATCCATGCTTCGTGATTCAAAAGACCGTGAGGTTGAAAAAAACAAAGAACACAATTATCTTCTTATCGCCATCGAAGGATTGGTTGTTGGCGGAATCACAGGATTTGTTGGAGCCGGTGGCGGATTTTTGATTATCCCCGGTCTTGTGATTCTTGCAGGTCTGGAGATGAAAGAGGCGGTAGGAACATCTCTGATGATTATTGCAATCAAATCGCTCCTCGGCTTCACAGGTGATGTTATGAATCACTCTGGTATTGACTGGCAGTTTCTTGGAATATTCTCTTTTCTTTCTATCATCGGAATTTTTATCGGTGTCTATGCCGGCCACTATATTCCTGGAAAGAAATTAAAGCCAATGTTTGGCTGGTTTGTGCTTATTCTGGGGGCGTATATCATTTATAAAGAGTCTATGAGAATCTTTGGTATGTAAGTTTCCTTAAATGCATTAGAGGTGTAATAAAGCTTTATTTACTGCACCTCTGATGAATGTAATTCTTAAAAGCGGTATTGCCGGAATACGATTTACACTTATTTATTTTTACATCGAATCGAGTTCCTGCAAAAATAGTTTGTAACTTTCATCATCCATGATCTTCCCGATTTTATTTTTAATAATGGGTAGAAAATCACGACTGGAAAGCATTCCCACGAGTTTTCCGGAAGAATCCACAACGGGAAGGTGTCTGAACCCTTTTTCGAGAAACAGTTCAAGGCAGTCCTCCACCGAAGTTTCCGGTGTAACCGTTACCGGATTTTTTTTCATTATTTCGCTAACGGTTACATTCAAATCATAATTGCCGGGTGTGGCTATTTTCGTTAAAAAATCACGTTCAGTTGTGATGCCTGCAAGCTTTCCATCATCGACTATAGCAATTGCTCCAACATTCTCATCAGCCATCATTTTTGCGGCATCCTTTACAGGAACATTTCGCATCGCTGTAATAGGATTTCTGTTCATTAATTCAAGTACGATAGACATTGCATTTCTCCTCGGTGCTATTAGACTAAGAAATTCATCGCAACGTATCAAGTAATATGTTTCTGGGAAACAAGGAGTCACTTTTACTCATCTCCAATAATCTCTTTGACTGGAATGGGGCAATTATCTGAAAGAATGTAATGAACCCGGCTGCCTTCCTGCCAGTTTTCCACTAGAGAGGCTTCTTTCAATATCTTCATGTGGTGTGAGATTGTCGGCTGCTTCAGAGGGAAGTGTGATTCGATATCACAGGAACACAGAGACCCTTCGTTCTTGGAAAGTAGCCTGAGTATTCGAATGCGAACCGGATGCGCGACAGCTTTTAGTAAAGACGCCATCATATGATCATTCGATGTACATCCGTCAGTTCCGCAGCCGGAAGAAATTTCTGTTTCATTTCCTTGTATTTGACTTTTCGATTTAATCCTTATATTTTTTGCTGTGATTGCTCGTTCCTTCATCGGGGCAACCTCTTTTATTTATTGTATTTTACATAACAAATTATCATTCTCTATCTTGAAGCATTACATGTCAGTATGTCCGTTGTTTTAATGCATCATAACCGCTGTCGCAATCATGAGATGTATGAACTGGTTGGTTGCTGACATTCCGAGGAAGCTTTTACTCTAACGAAAATACAATCGGGAGAGTAATTCGTGTGGGATTTTCCGGAACCGGCAGACCGTGAATACTCTCAACTGTTCTTATGGCACTGGAGTCGAGAATCGCGTATCCTGAGCTCTTTTTTATACGTATGTCCATAATGTTTCCGTCCGTATTTACTATAAACGATATAACAACTTTGCCTTCCCATCCGTTGTTTCGTGCAATAGAAGGGTAGAGCAGCAGGTTGGCAATTTTTCCCATGACAGTCCGATAGTTTTCAGAAATATAGAAATCATCCACTCCCTCCACTCCATCGTCGACGCCATATTGCTTGTTGTTATCCTGCTTTCGTTCTTCGGAAATCCTCCCTGATGATTGTAAGTCTCTTTCGCGTGATTTTCGGAAAGGACGGGAATTGCGAATATTTTGTTTTTCCAGTGTATTCCCCAGAGGTTTTAAATTAAATGAAAATCCAATATCAAGTTTCTGAACATCCTTTTTGTGTGAAATCAGTTTGCTTGAAAGCAAGAATGGAGCTATGATCAACGAATGAATCAGGAAAGAAAACGCGTATCCTTTTTTTAATTTGCTCATCGCGACACCTCGGTCTGGAGAAGAATTTTTTCCAGTCCCTGTTGCTTGACAGTCTCCAGAACACTGACAAATATTTGTAACGATATTTCGCGGTCAGCGCGAATTAGAATTTCTGTGTCCTGTGATAGCTCACCAACCTTTTTTTTCAGTTCTTCTATGGAGACTTTTTTTGATGAAAAAAAGACTTCTCCCTGACGATTAATCTCTATAATCTCTTGCTCATGTTGTTGATTTTTTACAGAGCCTTTTTCTGTCTGCGGTAGATCAACAGGTATCATCCCGGAAGCGATGAATGAAGATGTTGTTAAAACAATTGTTAATAAAACCAGCATCACATCAACCAGAGGAATGACATTCATATAATCGAATTCTTTTTCATTCATTGCGAATATCCCATTCAAGAATCAGTACCTTTACTTTTCTAAGGAGTATGTTGTAAATCATGACGGTTGGAATAGCAACGACAAGGCCGATAGCCGTTACCTTCATTGCCAGCGCCAGACCGACCATGATTTTGCCGGGATTCATCATCCCTTCGCTTCCCATAGTATAGAAAGTAAACATGATACCGACTACGGTACCGAGAAGTCCAATATAGGGAGCATTGCTTCCTATGGTAGCAAGAATATGCATTCTATGCGTGAGGAAGATTTCGAGGGAATTTCTAGTGGAAAATTCTGTAATATTTACTTTTCGAAAAACCAGATGACGTTCTGTTGCAACTGCAACCGCAATAACGCTCATCAATAAAAGGATGCCAATCATTCCGAATTCAACAATTTCTTTTAAGTATTCCATTTTAATCTCCTTATAATACAAGTAGTATCATTTTGATTCCTGATATAATAACGATCGCGGACGAAATCGTTCGTATCATCCAGGTTATTTCAGAAGCCTGTAAACGTATTTTTTGGGCAATGACTGACAGACCGCCTCCGGCTATCAATACAGGCGAAACCAGTAGCCCGATCCCGTATGTAAGACCGTACCCGAATCCGAGAATGGCGGAGTCTGCCCTTGATGCCATCGTCAAAAGAGCCATTACAGAAGGGCAGGGTATCATACTCGTTAGCAGACCCGAAAAGAATAGAAGCCCTCCGCGTATGGATCTATTCTTATATGTTCCTGTGTCATCGGCTCTGTTATGTCTTGCGGAGTGACAGCTTATTCCTCGATCCCCTCTGCGAAAATGCAGCCAGAGTCCGAGTAAAATAAGAAAACCTCCGGTCATTGGGGTCGTGACACGTATGGCTGACTCGGGAATACGGCTGCCACTCCAGGCAACAATTCCTCCCATCGTGGCATAAAGCAGGATTTTACCCGTCATAAATAGAAACGAATCCTGAATGCCGGTGCGAAAGGTAGCCCCTTCTGTTATGAGTACAGGCGCAAGGTACCCAATACAGCTAATGGAGCAGACCGACAGCGATGATGCTATGCCGATTATAAGTAACCCGGGGAGTTCAGACATCCGCACTCTCCCGTGAAAATTGCGCCGTCTCTCGAGATAGTCTGGCCGCTCCGTAAGCCGTTGTAATCTGCGGGATTTCAGGAATATAGAGGTCATGCATAAGCTCATCTTCTATCGCTTTTACAAGTCCGCGGTTCATTGCCGGACCGCCGTCAAAAAAGATTGTGTCTTCCACGCCGACCTGGCGAACAAGTCTGGCAATTCGTCTGGCAATAGATCTATGAACTCCGGTAACGATATCACCAATTTCGTTACCATCAGCAAGCAGCCCGATGATTTCTGACTCGGCGAAAACAGTACATGTGCTGTTAACCGTAAGCGATTTGTCTGTTTCGATCTGATGAAGTTTGCCAAGATCCGATATGGGAGTTTCGAGAATTCTCGCAGTCATATCAAGAAATCTTCCTGTCCCGGCGGAGCACTTATCATTCATTGCAAAATTACTGCAATTTCCCTGTTCATCGAGGGCTATAACCTTCAGGTCCTGTCCGCCGATATTGATAATTGTTCTTATTTCTTGATCTTTGAATAGACTTCCGCGAACACCCATAGCATTGGCTGTAATTTCGCTGACTGTTTCGTCAGCATCCTTGATTAATTTGCGGCCATATCCTGTAGTGGAGGTCTGTATTATATTCGCTCTCGCAATGCCGGTTTCCTCCAGTAACGCCTCAAGAGCCGCTACAGCATTATCGTGAAAACGGCTGCCTGTCGGAGTAATCCTGTAACCCGCGATATTTTCACTTTCATCAATAATAACAATTTTGATGAAAGTTGATCCAATATCGATTCCCAGATAATATTTCATTAACTTTTCTCCGTTTTATTTTCGCTTCGTTTCCTTATGCGAATGGATTCAAGAAATGCTTCCAGTCGGGTGGATAACTGACCCATATCTTCCTGACTGTAATCGGTCTCAATATAAAGCATATTGATTCCGCTTTCTGCAAGAGAGTTTGCTACCATGCGCTGTTCGATCTCATAGAGCTGACAACCTGAAAAAGCCTGGTAAATAACTCCATCGATCTGAAATGATCTTACAAGTTCCATTAAACGATCGCGGCGTTCTTTATTGGGAACAAGATACGGACAGGTGCACGGTTTTAGATATCGATCTGCAATGGCCGGTAACATATCATATAAATTGGGCTCATCAAAAGATACCATGTCGTATAGAAGGCGGGAAGATGAGCACACTTCGTCTGTAACAATAACGCCGCCCAGTTGCTCTGCAAGTACGGGCAGTTTGAAATTTGGGAAAATGGGAGGAGCACCTGTAAACAGAAGCCGTGGAGCGTTCTTGTCCGCTGCATATTTCTTTTCCTTCACTCTGTTTTCCAGATCGTCATTGACCTTGCGAAGCGACTCTGTCCATTTTTCAATATTTCCCGTCGAATAGGCACCGGTAATCATAAGTGCATCTTTTCCGAGAATTACCGGAGGAATATTCCCGCGTAAATTGTGCAGACGACGATACTCCTGGCGGGCTTTGTTGACCGTGGAGAGCGCTTCCTTTAATTTTTTTGAAGTGATCTTATTTCCTGTTACTTTCTCCAACTGTGTAGTGAATCCATGAATTGATTCATGCCAGTAAGTACGAGCATGATCAGTATCGCGGCGTGAGGGGATGTCAAGAAAGTGTGTATTGTAGCCTGATATTTCCAGCATTTCCCCGGCTTTCTTTTTTTGGTCGCAGGTGGCCGGAATAACTACCATTTCAAACTTATCCTGAAGTTCTTCCGTCTGAAGAAATCCGTGCGTCGATCGAACCATCGAGCATGATCTGGCAGGCATTTGATCCCCTCCAACCTGCTCATGGGAGTGAGAACCGGAGCAGAGTCTGACTGAATTTGCTCCGGCGGCAAGAATTACCTCATCGGGGACCTGAATACAGGTTGTTCCTATTGTTGCTTTACTCTCTGTTTCTGAAGCGAAT
This sequence comes from Leptospirales bacterium, assembly GCA_050295715.1. GTDB lineage: Bacteria > Spirochaetota > Leptospiria > Leptospirales > Leptonemataceae > JBNKQE01. The sequence continues at coordinate 714 of JBNKQE010000282.1, read as the reverse complement.
ATACCATCTTCTCTGGTATACCGCTCTTCCAGGAATTTATAGAAATATTCCATAGATTCGGGAATTTCCGGAAAATCTTTTCTCATGGAGTCAAGGGCGTTGCGAGTCTCCGCAGCGAGCCGATTGCGTGCTCCCTTTTTTAATTTTTCTTTGCGTTCATTTTTCATCGCTCACCTTCTTATCCATTCGTTTGGAGAATCCTTCCTGAGTTGACTCATATGGGGTCCAGTGTAAGAACTTAACTTTGAGTGTCCGGTCTTCGGGGCATGCCGCCACGCATTTGAAGCAGAGCATGCAGTCATCTTTCATTATATTCTTGCTCTCAATATCATCTGCTATATCATGAATACCCATATCGCATGCTCGATAGCAATCGCCACATTTGGTACACTTTTCTCCGACCTTCTCAAGACGCAGAATACCCAGTTTTGAAAAGATAAAATGAAAAGCACTCATCGGGCAAAAAAAGCAGAAGAATCGCTTCTTGAAAAATGATCCCACAAAAAATAGACCGGTTACAACCATCCCGAGGGATGTGAATATCATCTTCGTTTTTGAACTGAAGTCAATGGCCAGCTGACTTGTATCGCCGGTAAGTAGCGGAAGAACGGTACGACCGGGACAGATCATGCAGAAAGGAGTTTCCCAATCATGAGAAAGGGGAGGCAGTCCGGGGACTGAATTGGCTATTCCTATTGGGATCAGTATCATTAA
>JBNKQE010000281.1:0-6797 GCA_050295715.1 Leptospirales bacterium | reverse complement strand
GACCACGAATTCTGCGTGACCTGTGTATCCTGTTAACAGTGAACTCAGTTTTGATTTAAACTGGATGGGGGGAATCTCGCTGCATCCTCCGATTAATGCTATTCTCGAATGGATACCCAATCATACATATATAAATTCAATAACTATATGTCACACCCCTGTGATACAATATGATAGAAGGGGAAGTGATGAATCTCAACCAAATAGCTGACAGAATTATTCGTGAATCTTTATCGGATAAGGAGGATGCTGTATCGTTTTTCAGCGAAGCCCTTTCTCCCGATCTTGTAGCCGTTCTCAATATGGACTCACTGGAAAGGATGCCGGGGACATATATCGATCAGTCCATGCGTGAATACAGAACCGATGTGTTGTTTCAGGTTAAAACGCTCAACGGGTCTTTTGCCGAAATCTATCTGCTATTCGAACATAAATCGGTAAAGGATCCTCGTGTATATGTTCAGCTTCTATCCTATCTTGCAAAGATATACGAAAAGCAAAAGAAGTCATGCCCCGTAATACCCTTCGTTTTCTATCATGGAGCGAATAGATGGGAACCCGGTGACAGCTTTGCCGATAGCTTTAATTTAACCGACAGGGAAAGAGAAATTTTCCAGCGTAATATTCCCGATTTTCAGTTTGAATTTTTTCATCTGAACACAAAAGCTCTTGATTCTCTGAATGTGACACTCTATCTGCAAATGCTATTTCGAATCATGGTGCATCTGGATCAAAACGATCTGGAAGATAAACTTCGGGAAATATTTCCATTATCGGACACATTTTTTCACGAAGAAAAAAGGCTTGAGAAATTACGGAAACTCCTGTTATATATATTTACGAAAGGTGAAATCCCGGCGGAGAGGGTCGGTTCCATACTATCTTCCATATCGGACCAACTGGAGAAAGAGGCTATGACAACTGCAGAAAAATTGATAGAGCAAGGATTAAAACAGGGTATCGAACAGGGCCTTGAACAAGGGCGAGAGCAAGGGTTGTTGTCTGGTGAACAGGAGCTTCTCTGCAAACAGCTTGAATGGAAGTTTGATGACCTGACCAACGAAGAGAAGGAGTGGATCTTTGCCTGTACGAACCGTGATTTACTGGAACTTGCCGGTCGAGCGTTTGCTGAGGGAAGAAGTAAGCACGATATACTGGATTGCTTGCAGTCGGTTTAATACGTGGGCAAAAAATGTCTGTGCCTTTACCGTCAGGCTTAAAATGTATGGTCAAATCCGCTTCAGGGATCTTTGATGTATTTCCGAATGTAAACGTGGGAAAAGACTCACGCGGAGTTCGCGAGGAAGGAAAGACTCACTGATCGGCGCACAGACCGCAGAGGGAAGAACAGAGAATCATGGATTATAGTCCAGGACTCTTTGTTCGACGAGAAACGTTACTGACGGGAAATCGTGATAACAACAAACCAATGTTCTATCAACAAAACCCTCCCTATCTCAGTTCCTCTGTGGTAGATAAACCAACCAGTCGATATAGAACGAACAACGACCTCCGGAAGCCCGGAAACAAGATTCACACGACCACGAATCCTGCTTATACTGTTAACAATGATTCCTGTGTGATTTTAACTGGATGAGCAGGATACACAGGATAAACATCGAATCATTCACTGCGTAGTAACAAACAAGATTAATCCAAAAGGGGAGACTCCTTGCATCCCATATTTACTTCAATTGAATCTCCCACACCTGTGAAACGCTCCAGTGCAAAATGAACAGCAGTAAAGGCAATCTCATCCCATGGAATTTCACCCGGCTCGAACAGTTTAACCTCAAGTGATTCAGGACCAGGCGCGAAATTCAAATCTACGATGTGTGCCAGAAATAACATATATACATGATTGATTCCCGAACAGCTGTAGACTGTATGCAAGCGATCAATTTCAACCCTTGCTCCAGCCTCTTCCATTGTCTCACGAAGAGCTCCCTCTTCCACACTCTCTTCGTTTTCCATGAAGCCTGAGGGCAGAGTCCATAGTCCATATGCCGGATCGATTGCCCTTTTACATAAAAGTACTTTTCCGGCAAAAATCGGAATGGTTCCCACTACCACTCGTGGATTACTATAATGTATCAGTCCACAATTCATACAGACAAATCGACTGCGATTATCCCCGGCAGGGATTTTTTTTTCTAGCTGGCCGCCGCACCTGTTACAATAATTCATATCCCAGTCCATTTATTTATTCCGATTGTCCGATGATATAAATAAGACGAATAGAATGAATCGTCCAATAAAATATCCCGTGAAATTGCCTGTCAATTTTGTCACCGGGTAGGGAGAGCAGGATGTGGGAATATTTAGCAAGAAAGATTAATCCTCATCGAGATCGAACGGAAAGCTCCAGTGTTCATCCTGCCACTCCTCCATCTCAAATGCAGCATGGAAAAGAGGTTCAGGCTCGAACGGAACCTGATTCAGGAGTTACACCACATAAAAAAGAGTCCAGAGCAAGACCAAAAGCTCACAGATTATTGTACTGTCCTGTCTGTAATATCCCTATGGATATACAGTATATTGGAAAGATCCAGGTCGATCAATGTCCCCAATGCAATGGTGTATTTCTGGACAGAGGGGAGTTGAAAGCGCTGCGAGCTGCCAGTCTATCTACGTATAAGATAGATCGGACAAAAAGAGAGGATGACGAGTTTTTAATATATACTCCTGATGGACTCTCTGATCATCTTCGCGGCCCACATCATAGTTGAGTCAGTGTTGTGATTTTCTCGGTATATTTGCTTTAATATCGATACTCTTCAATATATTGACTGAAGCCATTGGTATTTGTAGCGCAGCATTTGTGAAAATTATGATTATGCTGACTTGCGAGATCGGCTGCTTCGTTTTTTACTTTTTAATTTCGGACCTTTTTTTTCGGAAAAAGTATTGAACGGAACCTTCTTGAAAACAAAGCGGTCTTCCCATTCTGTCAGTGTCAGATGCATGGTTCGGGCAATTTTTTCCCGGTGATTGTTGATCATTCGTAGAGAAATAGGGTAACTTATGATAGCAGAGGGGATCCCCATGAGAGTTGCTCCGGCAAGCATAGGCCATCCCAGGTCATTAATAAGAAATCGAATCCAGTGAAGTAGACCATCCATGAGGTTCATGTTATTGGATTGTTCCAGGGTCATTCGAAAAAGGCTGAAGCTAATCAAAATTGTGTTGTTATCAAAAATTGAAAAGAGGTAGTAGCCGGACATATAGAAGGCATAATAGAAAAAGGGCATTGTAAATGGGTTGGTCAACCAGACCCAGGCAACTGCAATGGGAAGATTGAATTTGACCTGAATACTGCGGAAGAATACCCAGGTGAGTGTAACCAGCATCATCTGGATACCTACAAGGGGTGTCAGAGCCCAGAAAACTCCCACAGCTGTAGCAAATGACAGTTGTTCAACCGGAGCATGCGACTCCCTGAGTTGACGGATGAGTTTATCATCCAGAAGAATTTTAAGCCTGTTCCACATATGGTTGTCCTGCCGGAGCCGCAACTATTATACCTATTCAAAGGCGAATTCATTCCTTTCAGTGGCAACTCGAAAAAAACTGATATAATTTTTTTCCGCGTTTTGTAACAATATACTTCGGAGAGCTTTTATTTTCTGTGAATAAATATGCATTTGATTCAATTTAGACCGCATTTTCAGATGTATACAGTGAGTGTAAAATCTGTTACTGGCGGTATTGATAAGCATTTTAATTGAGAGGTTCCGGAAATTTATGAGAATCCTGTTTATTCGTCATGCAATCGCAGTAAAAAGAGAGGAGTTCGAGGGGGAGGACCTGGCAAGACCTTTGACCACGAAGGGCGTCAGAAGGGCCCAGAAGGCTTTCAAAGGCCTGAAAAAGGTATACTCGGAGCTTGACCTGATTTTCCATTCAGGAGCAACCAGATCTATACAAACCGCAAAAATTTTAAAAAAAATTTACGGAAAAGTAGCTCTTCAAAAAGCGGACCACTTGAACCCGGGATCCGATTATACAGAACTTGTCCGGGTCATAAAGGATATACCCCGGGAATCCGGTACAATAGCCATTGTGGGGCATGAACCGGACCTTTCCGAACAAATTACCGGATTATTACTCAACCAGGGTTTATCCGGGAATACTGATGAGATACAATCACTTCCTCTGGACTTGAAAAAAGCCTCCTGTCTTGTTATTGAGCAGCAGGGTGTAATGGGGTGGTCGCTGGTCGGGATGTATTCTCCTTCGATCCTGAGGCGGATCGGAATGTCCGGCCGCAGGTAATTCCTTAAAATACCGGGTCCTGTTATTTTCGCACAGAAATATGGTTTTCTTTCTCTCATGGTTAAATGAGAGACCCTTCCCGTCCGTAAATAATTCAAGAGATTGGAAGGTATATAAAAAATGATTACTTCCACAGTATTGGAAATTCGTACCGTTGATGACTATGTGCCCTATTACCATACGAGGGCCTATTTTCGCCAGTGTAAGAGAAAATCTACTCTGAGCGATGAAGATCTAATGAAGGCTTCCGGTCTGTATGACCTGGAGAAATTTCGAAATAGCCTGGATAAATGGCATGAATGCCGTGGACGAGTTCCCTATGGTTATCTCAAGGCTATTGGCGCTAACTATCGGACCATTGAGTTCACAGTGGAGCTTGATCAAGAGCTTTACGAACAGACTCTTGGTTTGCAAATGATGGTAAAAGGTTATGTCAAGGGGCGAATGCCTGGATTCTACAGGCAATTTGATTTCCCTGAGTCGGCTGATTTTGATGATGTTGTCGATTTCCTTATTGAGAAATCATTGGATGACCAGTCCCACTATTTCATCAAGATTCCTGGTATAAAGCTGGTGGATATTCACCAGGGTGAAGTCATACATGAGACCTATTTTCGCCCCGGTATATGGAGCGCCCGTAACTGGGTTGTATTCAAAGACCAGGGATTATGAAGATCGGACTTGACCGTTTTTCGCTCACTCAATCGTTTTGCTTAAAAACGCAGACTTTGAGGATTGGCTAAATGGGTGAGTCCCTTGTTGCTGAAGTCCGGTCAATATACGAAGACATTGACCGGCAAATTGCAGAGTTTACCCGGGATACCGGTTTTCACTGCCCGGATGGATGTGGACGGTGTTGTGATACCATGGTGGTGGAGGCTACCATTCTCGAGTGTTTCCCGGTTGCATATCAGCTATTTCTTGAGAATCGTGCTGATATTGTTATGGATGATATTGAACGACGTCTGGCTGCAGATAATCCGGTTTGTATTTTTTACAATCCTGATCCCAGGTTACCGGGAAACGGGCGTTGTTCTATGTATTCCACAAGGCCTCTTGTATGTCGATTGTTTGGATTTTCTTCGCGTAGAACCAGAACAGACGATAAAGGATTTATCTACTGCAAATTTCAGAATGCGGCAGATGATAGAGTTATGAGAAACCGTGTTGATAACTTTATCAAAGAGGAGAGGGAACTTCCTGTCATGCAGGATGTGTTTATGCGAATAAGCTCAATAAAACCGTCAGACGGGATTGAGTTTTTCCCGATCAATATAGCAATAAAAAAAGCGATTGAAAGCCTCTGGTGGAAGGCGCCGCCGCAATCAGATCAAAGAAGTGCCTGATATGGAAACAGAGATAATTGCTGGAAAATAGCTTTATACACCTGCCTGGAGTTGGCGAACAGACTGAAAAGAAATTGTGGGACACTGGAATTCTTACATGGTATGATTTCCTCAACTCCGATGAAGAGAAACTTCCTGTTCGCATCCGGGCAAATCATAAAGAAATCCTTTCGCAGTGTATCGAGCATAAGGATGATCTTGAATTTCTTGCAGAAGCATTTCCGGCTCAGGAACACTGGCGACTTTTCAGTAAATTTTCTCACCTGTGTTCCTATTTTGATATTGAGACTGACGGACGGCAGAATCAGGACTCAATAACCGCCGTAACCGTTTATGATTCCAGAGGAACGAAAACCTTTGTCAGGGGAGTCGATCTGGAGTATGTTTCAGAATATCTCGAGAGTTGTGGAATCCTTGTCTCGTTTTACGGCACTCATTTTGATCTCCCCATGCTGCAATCCAATCTGGGATTTCAGAATAAACGGCCTCATATAGATCTTTACCACGTTTTTCGATCACTTGACATACGTGGGGGGCTAAAGAAAATCGAAAGCCGCTTCGGAATAGATCGAGGAACTTTGAGCGGGGTTGATGGTTACTACGCTGTTCTTCTATGGCGCTATTATAAGAATATGTCTGATGAAAGGGCATTAGAAACACTGCTTGCTTATAATGTGGAAGACGTTGTAAACCTGGAAGAGTTATTGTATATTGCCTACAACCTGAAGATTGATTCACTGAAACGCTTTACCGATCAAAAAAAGCAGTGGAGTGGCAGCCGCCCACCGAATCCATTTAACGTATCCAGGAGTCTGCTTCAAGAGGTTCGTGCTTACCTGAACGGTGTAAGATATTGATCCCGTCCCGTTTGAATGATTCCCTGCTTGTATTATAACCATCCTGCCTGATCCGCTCATTGGTTTTTTGAAAGATAATACAGTGATAGGGAGGAAAAAAACTTACTCCTGCCAGGAAAGTCAAGCGGGCTGAAAAGCATAAGGCGGCGCATATGCGTATCATCATGCAAAACCAATATTGATTCACGGTTAGTGATCTGTCTGATCTGTAAAAATCCTTCTCTAAATTTATTTTACTTCGTATAGTCTGCTAATACGTTAAAGAGTATGAAGGCGTTAAATGGTAGTAAGCGCTCCTGTTTCCGCCTCTATGCCGGGA
>JBNKQE010000280.1:0-6814 GCA_050295715.1 Leptospirales bacterium | reverse complement strand
ATTGAAGATATTGAAGGACAGATCGATCTTGTCGATTTTATCTCGAACTACCAACCTGTCCGTACTTAGACGCTTACCAAGAATGATAACAAAGATAGCAGATCGTTATCGCGATGCGAAAAAAGGCAATCAGATAATGGACAATCTGAATACGTATTCAATAAAATCTCCGGTAAGATATTTTGGCGAAGAGGCAGGAATCGATTTATGGAATAGAAAAGCGAACCGACTGAAAATAAATTACTAACTGGACATTTACAATTAAGTTGGTAAAAAAGAAATTTGGATACGCAAAGCGAAAACTTACAAATTAACCTGGAGCGGCACTAGCAACAAAGTTCGTATGTATTGACCGGTTCCAGGCTCCCCTTGAATGATACGGGTGGCTGCGGTTTAAATCGAAACATATTTTCAGTGCTTTTATACGTTAGCTCATCGCATAAGACTGAATCTGTATGCATCATAAGTCTTGCTGCAAGATTTACGTTTGCCCCATGCATTGTATATTCACAACGCGTAGAGTTACCTACCGTTCCACAAAAGGCTCTACCAGTAGAAACTCCAATAGTGGCATCGTATCCCAGGTTCCTCATAGCCTTACGAATATCCAGGGCAGCTCTTACTCCACGTTCCGGATCATTATCGTGAATCAATGGCGGAAGTCCGAAAGCTGCAAGAAGTACAGCTCCTTTCTCATCAACAGCAAAGCGATTAATGCTCCCTTCATGATAATACAGATTATCCTGCGCTGCTTCCATAACCATCTGCATCTCAGTAACAGGAGTTCTTTCAGAAAAATGTAAACCCTTGATTTTACAGAACAGAACAGTAACATTCCGAAACTCAGCGTAGGATCCATTATTGCTATTATTTACAAGTATTGCTCGAGGAATATATGTGTGAAGTGCCTCCGTAGCTATATCCAGGAGCTGGGTTTTTGTAAGAGGTTCGGGTTTTCTATAATCTTCAATTTTTGACAGTTTCAATTTTTTATCTTTTTTAGATGCAAAACCGCTCTCCATGAGGATTCGACTTGCCTGAGGTGAAATGACAACCTGTCCGGGCTCTGCCATTTTTCCAGCATCTCCAACCTGTCCAATTGGATCACCGGCGAAAAGTAATTCCCACCGTTTAAAGTGGCCTCCAAGATGCAGCTCATGCAACTGTCCGGATCCAACACCAACTCGCAGAGCCAGTTTCACTCCGGGAGCTACTTCATATTGGTCCAGCTGCTTTTGAATTGATAAACCACACTGAGCAACGTGATAAATCTGGTGTGATAAATCTTCCGCAGAACTGCTCTCCCATATGGCAAAAACCGCATCGCCAGCAAATTTAATAATGTCCCCACCATGATCATTTATGATATCAACCAGTTTCCCAATATATATATCCAGATAATTAGCGAGCCTTTTTACGCCATTTTCAGGATCTTCCTGGGCAAGGCTCTCTGCCAGTCGTGTAAAGTTTTGCATATCAGCAAAGAGTACCGCTGCATACAATTTGTCAGAAAAGGGTTCAATTGGAGGTTCCGGATTTTTCTCCAGGTGACGCATCAATCTTTCCGGAACATACTTCAGGATGGATTGTGATTGGTCATCTTTTTCTATCATTAATGAATCCATGATCTCTTATAATTGGGTTCAGGCGTTATTGAGCCTGAATATCAATACAGGATATTCTCCACATCTCAAATCAACTACTTTATTTTTCGTAAATATAACTGGCACAAATGATCTGATTGGACCTGACCTCTTAATTACTCATATTAACGGATCAGAAAGAGAAGAGAAGCGGAAAAGATTATTTTTTTTTAAGTTGGAAGTATTTACATCTAAGTATCAGGGATTATTCCTTCATTATCCTTGTCTCCCAGGAAACACACACTTCAGGAACACCTCCAGCGATGTAATGATATGTGCAAAAAAACAAATTTCCTGGATAGAACTCTCTATTTACGAAACCGGCCAATCTCATCGACGGTCCAGAGATCATGAAGATTGCATTTAGCAAACACCTTGATCTGATCGTCTTTGTAGCCTTCCGGATATGGTATAGTGACATCATAAACAGCTACATCAGATGGCAATTCAATAACATAGAGGTCTTTTTTTGACTTTTTCTCGAATATTCCTATCTTTTCGATAAAATGACCGTGAGAGGAGTCACGTAGAGCAACTTTTACTCGAATAACATCCCGTGTCCCATCAAAATAGAGCTCTACAGTGGGCGCATGATCTTTTGAGATAGCCGCCCATCGACCCGGTTCCTCTTTTGTATATTCGGGCAGGGGTTTGTAAGTTCCCTGCCCTCCACGGTCTGCCTCATTGGAGCAGGCAAAAAACAGGCCGGGCAACAATAGAATGAATAAAACCGTGAGGCTTCTTTTTCTCATTCTTACTCGATTCATTGCCCGAATCCTATTGAATAAACTTTTTTCTATCAAACCTCTACGACCGTTCTTCAATTTTTTTCCACCCATTGTCCCCGTATCAATCTATCTGACGGAAGACTCGTATTGACTCCTGAGCATCAGCAGTGGTAATATACAAATACCAGGCGCCATAGGTGTAGTCATAAACCGACACACTGGAGAAAATGTAGAGGTGGGTCGGATCTTCCACAAGACCGTCTGTCGCCTGCTGCGTCCAGCCGCCATCACCCATTGTATTGACGACATCACCAGAATCGTAATATCCATTGGTGTTGTTGTCTGTATAAGTCTTCGTAATTGTTGTTGTTGATGTATCGACCTTATATATGCGCACTCCAGTGGGAGATGATGAGGAATTATCATCAAATCCTACATAGAGCACATCGGGACCATTGTTGAGCAACATACTGATTGTGTTTGTTCCGGCAAGACTTGACTCCTGTCCTGTAATCAACTGTGTCCAGTCAGCAGCCTCGCAGATTGTACTCGTACCCGATATTGCTGGATCACAAACCCAGAGCTCACCATGGTCCGGGCTTGCACAATCAATTCCATCTCCGCTTCCGGAATCACAATTTCCATCCGTATCGGTGCTCACGTTTCGCGCAAGATAGAGCTTCCCATCATATTCAAGCATTTTGGAAATCCCTTTCTCACCGGGACGAATCTTTCCCAGTCCCCCCAGAGTCATAGTCATATTCTGAAACGGTGGGGTAACGTCATTTGTGTAATCGGTATTACCATTTCCTGATACCCAGAGATTTACATTGCTCGGAGTTATATACTTAACAGCACCATTATTTGCTATATAAAGATTATCGTTATAATATAGAATCGAATCAATTCCCAGAATACCCAGGTTTTTGGCCGGATTATTAACAGTCTTGGAATCAGTTCCCATATAACTCACTTTATATGAGTTTACGTCTACAGGAGTGCCAATACTTATCACTCCCCCACTTGCTGTAACCGTATGGTGCCCACACTGAGGAGCTCTCAGTTCAGATGATAAACAGACAAACAGGTGGTTATCGTAACCATAGATCGTATGTACCGCTTCAGCATTCGCACCTGTTGTGGAGAAGATTCCAAGCGGTGTCCAGTCCAGAAGCGAATCCGTATCCTGTGTATAATATACGTAACCTACACCGGTCTCAATTGGACCTACAAAGAGGACTTCGTAATCCACACCGCTTATTGTAAACGTTACCGGTGTAAATCCACCCACTCCATACTCACCATTCGGACCATCCGTATGCTCAACCAGGGAGCTATCGATATAACCGAATCCGTAGGCAGGATCATTGGTTCCACCACCTTCGATCTTAAATGTTGTGGTTACTGAGTTGGCTCCGTTTGGTTCAAAACGGAAGGCTGCATTGTTTGTATCGTTTGTCCCCAGGTATACAAGGCCGTTATAAGTAAAGGCCCAGGAGAATGTGGTTCCATCGGCAAACGGGTCTGTAAAATAGGCGCCATCATCAAAGCTATCGTAGGTTGTTCCCGTTCCAGTAAAACCGGCTCTATCACCTGGATAGATCTTCAGAATATGGTCGGTATCGGCATTGCCAAGGGTATTATCCTGATCCCATACAGCTCCCCAGTGATCCCAGGTATCTGTTGGATCCTGTGTGCTGGAGTTGGAGGTATTGTTATCAAATCCATCCCCGTCTTCATTGTTTGCCACCATCACAGTATAGGCTTTACCCTGCTGTGCAATCGTATGAGTCAGGATCACAGAGTTTGCAAGGGTTCCCGTTCCAACAACGGCACCTGTAATATTACCCAGTTCATCGGGGAGAATCTTATATCTCTTGCTACACTCTGTAGCTGTACTACAACCCGCTGATCCATTTACATCGTTTCCAGGAAATGGGATCTTACTCAATGTAACTCGAATATGATACTCATCTGTCGGTGAAGCTGATAGAACCTTGATTCTCTCATTTCCAATAAACGTCAGGTAATTGGGCAGTCCAATGCTGTTACCGGCTGGAGAGTCTACCAGATCGCGGCCCGAAGCAAGACTCAATTTGTATTGAATGTTACAGAGAGTCTCCCCCGTTCCCAGGTTCATCTGTACGGAAGCGGGGCTGATTACTTCAATACTGTCGATTGCAATATTGGTATCTGATGTTGTTGCACATCCGGTGGCATCATTCTCATCCAATTTATAGTTTGCGATTGTATCTATCGCATTTGTTGTCCCATCGGAGAGCATGGGCTCACTGAATACAACGGTAACCGTTGTAGGAGTTACGTTTGCAACAGTCAGGAAGTAAGGTACTACAGTGTCAGTGTAAAACGATCCACTGATCGGCGATATCGCTACGAGTGATACAGATTCATTGGGGACACTTGCATTGTCAGCAATTGTCCCATTGATTGTAATTGTATCACCTGCATTCACTGTCGAACCAGTACCACTAAAATAGAGGGTCAATACGTCTCCCGTTGCATTCCAGCTGGCGGTAGTTATATCACCCCACGAGTGACCACCGGTAAGGTTAAAAACAGTTCCAATATTCGAACAACTGCTGGAAACACTGGTCGTACAAAAAACCGGTTTGTCGGTTGGTTCGCTAAAAGATATAACCATCGTATCATCGCTGTCCACTCCCGCAGCCGCACTTGTATTATCATAGGCTACAGCAGTTAAAATAACCGGCGGAGCCTTATCCACGATAAGTGACGAGAGATCAGACTCACTCACCAGGTCGATACCGGCTGCCAGGTCTTCCCAGGTATCCACACTTGCCGTAAAGGATAGTGTCTGTGTACCTGTGCCTGTCTCTGTTGTGTCGTCTGTGAATAAAGTCACAACAGTGTCATCAATCATTTCCGGATCGTCGTTTGGACTGGATACAGTTCCCGAACCACCGGTCACAGAGTCCACAGAATCTACTGCAGTTGAACCCCAGACAAACTGAGAGGCATACCCTGCAATACTTGCATCATTCATGTTCTTGTTGAATGTAAGCTTGAGCTGGTCGATTTTACCATTGCTGTTTGAGTCATAAATGTAAACAGAGTTGATACGCGGACCGGCTGTTACAGCCACATTGAAAGCTGCAGTTCCCGAACCTGTATTATCAGAAGCATCGTAAAGGGAAGAGCTTCCTGCAACGGTATCTACTGTATCCCCTGCCACAAATGTATCATTCATTGTGAATGTAACACTGAGTCCCGCATCAGAACCACAGGAGTCTGATCCGATTGAAGAGATAGCTGTGGCGCCGGCCGAGTTACCGTCCACATAGGTTGCCGAAGCAGCCACCAGATTTCCACCGGATCCACAAGCATAGGCTCCGCTCGCACCATATACAGCTTCCGAATAGACCACTGTCATTGTGCTGGAACTTTCATCGGCATAAGCATTGGTCACAATGGGTTTAGCGCCATCAGCCTCGGTAACAGTTGCAGTGTAAACCTGACCAAGATCCACTCCACTCAAAGATTGAATGGCCCCGGCGGCAGATGTTGTCAGGTCGGGCTTGGCCCCTGAGTTATAGGCAGCCGCTTCCGTAAAAGTGATGATAATCGTATTATCATCGGCTGCGGTTCCAGTATCCAGTGTAAGTCCTGAGTAACCGGCAACACTCCAGTTACCTGCAGTAAATGTGGAATCGTCTACAGCAACGGAAAATACGATCGTATATCCATCCAGTCTTCCATCACCGTTAGCATCCAGGGTTGTAGCAGAACTGATTGTGGGAGCCACATCATCGTCCACCGCATATACCGTAATATCATCCGGATTGATGGTATCGTAAGCAGTATCCCGATCTGTACAACTTCCTGTATTGATAGAGATGGTAACCAGTCCACTGATATCCCCGTCCACAATTGAATCATCTACTGCAGTTACGGTAACATATTTCGCAGTATTCGCCTCTGTATCTGCAAAGGTCAGACTGGAAGCACTCAAAGTAAACTGCGTTGTACTGTTATCATCAAGCGTAATACAAACGTTACTGCTGGTGGCAATATCACCCACTGTTACCTTAATGGACCCGGTATAGTCACCCTCTTTTGCATATACGGAAAGATCCGCATCGGAAGCGTCTTCTACAGATACGCTGGGAATCGATGCAGCATCATCATCGGTTACGTTGGCCGTAACCGAAAAGGGACCGGTAAAACTTACAAAGTCTTCGTAGCCTGTTGCTGTGGTGGATGCGCTCCTTGCAAGAGTAACGGTATCAGAATCCACCCCTTCCGAGATAGCATCATCAATAGCCTTAACATAAACCGTTTTCGCCGCCCAATCAGCATTGGTGAATGTTAGATCAAAGCTTGTGGAAGTCGATGGTCCCGTAGCATTTCCAATATAAACATCTGCTGTACTGTCTGATCCAACATCCAGGTCTACCGTTACAA
>JBNKQE010000279.1:0-6818 GCA_050295715.1 Leptospirales bacterium | reverse complement strand
ATACAACAGATGGTCAGATCTATTCTGCATAGATTATGAATCTATGGTTCACTGAAGATATCCCAATTGTTCCTGGCTTCCGCCAGCAAATCCAGATAAAACGGACTCTTCATTCCGAAGTAAGTCAGTTTCAGAAGATTGATATTGTAGAGACCGAAAATTATGGTCGCATGCTTCTTCTGGATGGAATCGTCATGACAACAGAGTTTGATGAGTTCGTCTATCATGAAATGATCTCACACGTGGCAATGTTTGCACATCCCGCACCGCGCCGGGTCCTTGTAATCGGCGGTGGTGACGGTGGAGTAATCCGTGAAGTGCTTAAACATCCTACAGTGGAAGAGGCCCATCTATGTGAAATTGATCGACGGGTCGTTGAAACCTGCCAGGAGCATATCCCTTCCATTGCCGGTTATCTCGAAGATTCTCGTGTTTCATTGATTTTTAAAGATGGGGTTGAATGGGTTAAGAATCATAAAGGCTATTATGATGTCATAATGGTTGATTCGACAGATCCGGTAGGTCTTGCCGAAGGATTGTTTCAATTCCCATTTTACGAAGCCTGCGCCGGTGCGCTGACCGATGATGGTATCCTGATCAATCAGGCAGAAAACCATATGGTGCATGCTAAGATTATTAAAGAGCTTATGACCTTTGGTAAAAAACTTTTTCCGGTATATAAATACTACTTCTCGACTGTTCCCACTTATCCGCACGGATTGATTGGTTTTACTTTTTTCTCCCGAAAGTATGATAACCTGGAAAAATTCACCGAGAAAATGGATAGAATTTCGGATTTTGCTTTTATAAACGATTTACGTTACTGGACTCCCGGGCTCCAGCAAGCGGCTTTTGAATTACCCGCCAGTGTAAAAAAAGCCATTTACGAATGACTTCATTGCATAACAGAAGCGCCCTGGTCTTCGACCTGGATGGAACACTTGTCCATTCCCTTGAGGACATTGCCGGGAGTGCCAATCATACACTTGGCACTCTCGGCCTACCTCAATTGAGTATTGAAACCATACAGGGCTACGTTGGTCACGGTGTGCGAGATCTTATTAGTAGTTGTCTTGGAAATGATAACGGGAACCTGATCGATAAGGCTCTCGATATATTTACAAAACATTACAGTAAAAATTTAATAACACACACGCGTCTCTACCCCGGTGTTCTGGAGAGCCTTGAAAAACTGTATCCTGACTTTCGTTTATTTGTCCTTTCCAACAAACGAGAGGATTTTTCAAGAATGATTGTGAAAGGTTTGAACATGGGACATTATTTCACAGAAATTTTCGGTGGAGACTCATTTAAACTAAAAAAGCCGGATCCCATGGCGATCAATTACATAATAGAACACTACCGGGCAGATCCCGGTCTGACCATAATGATTGGCGATAACTATACTGACATAGAGACGGCAGAGAGAGCAAAAATCAGATCCATATTTTTTAGAAGCGGAATGGGCAAACTCACAGAAGCTGAACCGACAGTCTCCGTTGCATCTTTTCTTGAAATTCCATCCGTTATACAACACCTCACTGGAATATAGTCAGACGGAGTATCCTTCAGGCCTTTTGAAGCTTATCCTTTTCCACACAATCCTGAGGTCTTTTGCGACCCCAGGAAAGGCTTCTTACTCCCATTCAATAGTTCCCGGAGGTTTACTTGTAACATCATAGTACACAGCATCCACTCTAACCAACGATAGGAGTCTTAGCGTTAGTTCCTTCACAAGTGGCGGGTCCATTCGATAGAAGCTGGCTGTCATTGCATCCAGTGATGCAACAGGACGCAGAATAATCGACTCGGAGTCTTCCTGTGTCCCTGAGGCTGCCGGTTCGGATGACCCTGGAGCTTTCATGCGAACCGGTACAAGAACAACCGGAAACTGCCATATACGATCATAAATTCCCTTCTCTCTCATGAATTCATTTACAATTCGATCTGCTGCTCTGAGAAGATTGACACGATCCTGGGTCAGGTATGTATCACCAACCGGAGCCAGGCGTGTGGTTCTAATATCATATCGAGATCCGGTGCAGAAAACCACACGGTTAATTTCCTTGAATCGATTGGGGATTCTACGCGCAAGGTCAGCAACAGTATCCCAGTTATTCCATGAGTCTCCCGGCGGAAATAGAGCCAGAGGATGAGCATAGGTCCTCTTATCTCCCTGAACACCCACCGACTTAACAGGGAGCATTACTCCCTGTATATCGTTTGCCTTCATCTTGCTCATGATTAATTCCAGATCACCTGCCGTTTCGGGATCGCCAGCTTTCTCCTTCTCTGACTGAGTCAGTGCCGAAAAATCCTCGACTCCGATTCCAGCTTCCGGATATGATTTACTTTCGTCAGGTGACATACAAAGACACCTGACGGCGAGACCAGGACCGGGAAATGGTTGACGATTTACAACAACAGGAGGAAGCCCGAGCAGTCTCCCCAGTTCTCTTACTTCATCTTTGTAGAGCTCTCGCAATGGTTCAACAACACGTCCTTCTTCCAGCATTTTCTGGATTCTTTCCACTCTATTGTGGTGAGTTTTAATTAAATGACTGTTTTTCGTAGCTCCGGACTCAATTGTATCAGGATATATGGTTCCCTGCCCCAGAAACCACTCCTGTGGATTCAGCCCCATCTTATCCGAAGCATCCTGCTGAACATTAATGAACAGGTCGCCAATAATATGACGTTTTTTTTCAGGATCATATATGTGATTCAGACTTTCAAAGTATCTGCCAGCTTCATCGGCGACATCTAGTTCAACACCAATAGGCGACAGGAATTCTTTAACTTCTTCAATTTCACGAAATCGCATAAACCCGGTATCAACAAACAGACCTTTGAGGTGGTCGGCCGGCAGTGCGCGAGCCAGAAGAGCAAAGGCTACAGTGGAATCAACCCCGCCGGAAAGGAGCATAAAGACTTTCCTTTGTCCTACGGACTCTTTTAATTTACCAAGTTCGACTTCAAGGTAAGAGTCAAGATTCCAGGTGTTTTCCAGTCCGCATATTTTGACAAAATTAAGAAGATATTGATCACCACGGTCAGTATCTTTAACTTCAGGATGAAACTGGAGTCCGTAGTGCTTCAGGTCATGATTCCCTACGGCAGCAAACTTGCAATCCTCTGTATAACCGAGGACACGATAACCATCGGGTAAAGATCGCACTTCATCGCCATGACTCATCCATACAGTTGGTTCGCCTCTCTCGTCTTCCCCGGCAAATATCCCTGAGTTTTCCATAATTCGCAGTGTTGCAGGACCGTATTCACGATTATTGGCATTGTACACATCACCGCCCAGTTGTTTCATCATCAACTGGTGTCCATAACAGATTCCTAAAACGGGAATCCCCAGGTGAAGCAATCCTTCATCACTGACCGGGGCCCCTTCATCATAAACAGATGATGGGCCACCAGAAAATATAATACCCTTGTATTCCTTTGCCTGCTCAACATGAAAGTCTTCCGGATGAACAATTTCGGAGTAAGCTCCGAGCCTGCGAACACGAGAGGCTATGAGATGTGCATACTGCCCGCCAAAATCCAGTACAGCGATTTTGTTATTACCTAAATATTCCATACTTCACCCTGTTTACTCATTATGCCAAAATCTAATATAGTTACAGTAACTTCTAAATAATGTATTCAAGAATACCTTAATTGAGTAGAGCTTTACCCGTCATGATTCAATAACAGTGTAATTTCCTGTTTCGAACCTGGAAAATGCCATTATAATGGACTCCCCATAACCATCCATTTGATTTTCCATTTAATAAGCGGATTTAATCCGTGCACAATTTCAATAATTTTCCCATCAGGATCAACAATAACAATTGAAGGGTAAACCTGAACAGCATACCTGTTTGCTACGATTCCTTTATCATCCAGTAAAACCGGATAATTCATCGGTGTATTCTGGATAAACTGACGGACTGTGGTTGCATCTTCACTGGCAACTCCAAGAAGTTCAAAGCGACCTTCTGGCATATCAGCATAAAGACTCTTCAGAAGGGGTATCTCAACCCTGCAGGGAGCACACCAGGTAGCCCAGAAATTGATTAGCACATACTTGCCACGCAAATCTGATAATCTGTAATTTTTTCCGTTCAAATCCAGCAGCTCAAAATCAGGAGCCATTTGTTCAAGATAATCTTTATCCGCATTATAGAGAGAGAATCTCTGGTATCCCACATATCCGAGAAGCAGCAAGAATAGTATTATTGTCCCGGCATTCTCTTTAAAAAATCGAATCAATCGGTTTCCGGAGGGCTGTGACCCGGTTTTCGCCCCATGCATTATACCCACAGTGTTAGCTTTTTGGGACGGCATGGGAAAGCAACCAATAATATGATTGAAAGAGTCAGGGATCTAACAATACCTGAAATTTCTATTATGGGAAGAGATTCAAGTTTAGTTATTGAAAAAGAGGATATGACACCTCGACTCAGGCAAAATCCATCCAGCAAACCCGAAGGATTTTTTCAAAAGAAGTCACAAAACGAGTCGGATTTTTTCAGGGTTGTGATTATTGATAATGAACATAACACCTATCAGGAAGTCATTGATATCTGCATGAAGGCCCTGGGAATTACAATCCAGGAGGCTTTTCAAATTGCCCTGGCAGTTGATAATAATGGATTTGCTGAGGTTTTTGAGGCCCCTTACGAAGAGGCCTTGAGGGTTGGAAAAATTATTGAGCAGATTGGCATTGAAGTGCAGATCCGCTCAGTTACGTGAAACATACCCGGTTTTCAATCAAGAATATCCAGTATATGACCCATACGCTCTTTTTTGGTTTTCAGATAATTAATATTGTCCTCACGGGGAGGCATGGCAACGGGTACTCGATTCACAACCTTCAACCCATGACCTTCCAGACCTACAATCTTCTTGGGGTTGTTTGTAATTATGCTTATACTTCCCAGACCCAGATCGGATAGTATCTGAGCACCTATTCCATAATCTCTCAGGTCTGCATCAAATCCAAGTTTCTCATTGGCTTCAACAGTATCCAGACCGTCATCCTGTAGAGCATAGGCTCGAAGCTTATTTAAAAGTCCGATGCCACGTCCCTCCTGCCGCATATAAAGCAATACACCCTCACCTGCCTCATTGATCATATCCAGGGCATAATGGAGCTGATCTCCGCAGTCACAGCGCGCCGAATGAAATACATCTCCGGTAAGGCATTCACTGTGAACTCTGACAAGAACACCCTCTTTACCTTCGATATCACCTTTTACAAGAGCAATATGTATCTTATCATCTATTGTGGTACTGTAGCCAACGATTCGAAACTCACCAATGGATGTTGGCATACGTGCATCAACCTCACGGCGGATAAGCGTATCGTGTTTACGGCGATAACGGATCAAATCTTCAATAGTATATATATTCAGATCATGCTTTTCGGCAAATTCCTGTAGATCAGGAAGGCGGGACATTGTACCATCTTCGTTCATGATTTCACAAATTACAGCAGCCTGTTTCAAACCTGCCAGACGTGCCAGGTCTGTTGATGCCTCTGTGTGGCCGGCACGTCTCAATGTACCTCCAGGTACGGCATCCAGAGGAAAGATATGTCCCGGTTTAATAAGGTCTTCAGGACGGCTCGACGGATTAACAAGAATCTCTATTGTCTTAGCACGATCCGGTGCAGATATCCCTGTGGATATATCATTGGCAGCATCAACAGAGACAGTAAAAGCCGTTCTATAACGATCTGTATTTTGCTGCACCATAGGCTCCAGTCCCAGTGCTTTTAGCCGCTCTCCGGTCATTGGAACACATATCAGACCACGCCCATGAGTCGCCATAAAGTTCACAGCCTTTGCATCTGCATATTCTGCGGCTATTACAAGGTCTCCCTCATTTTCTCTATCCTCCGAATCTACGAGAATGATCATCTTCCCGTTGCGGATCTCTTCAATTGCTTCTTCGATTGGTCTGATTTCTTTAGCCATTTGTTCGTATGCCTGTCTGCCTGCTGCGTAATAAGCGGCTGTATTCAACTCATGCGGATCCTCTCCCGGAATAAGGATACATGCCTGCAAGAGCCCGTAACTACCAGGAGCCTGATACCCATTATCAAGGCAAGGCTTTCTTTTAATAGAGATGCAATGAAAGAATCATATTGTCATAGTAGCATTATTTGTCTGAATTCTAAAAAGGGGAGGGCTGTATTATGCATCAGGATGATTCTCGAGGACCATTTCCGCTATTTTTGAGGCAAGAAGCCCTGGAAATGAATAAAAATTCTTCCAATCAAGATGCAGACTCTGTTTAAAAAGGTCATTTCTGAATCTACGATTTCCAACGTTTACGCCAAGACTGAGAACTCCTTCTCCGGCAAGAGCATGCAAAGTCTGACTCAATAGCTCAGTCTCACTGGAATGTAGCTCGTCCTGGATATGTTTTCGTCCTCTCTTCCCACGAAAATCAGAAACCATGACGAGTAGCTTCAAGGGTTCTTCTCCGGTGAACATGCGGGAGACCTCATCAACAACTTCAGCTTCATCGACTGTGTCCCCCATCCATCCTGAAGAGAGAAAAGTCAAAAGTTTTTCCATATCCAGATTCTGATCAAAATCTTTACCAATCACAAGGTCATGTCCAGCTTTATTGTTCTTTAGATTGCTGTATGCAGTAATTGCATGATTTACTTCGTAAGAATCAAGAATATTTGCCGCAATAGCAACTGCCAGAACAGCAATAATGGAGAGCTCAAAATTGAAAATCCGTCTTCCGCGATTTATTAAAAATATTATTTTCGATTTTTTAAGAAGACCTTCGCGGTAATCCAGATG
>JBNKQE010000278.1:0-6862 GCA_050295715.1 Leptospirales bacterium | reverse complement strand
ATGATCCTGCTGATGAATTGTGGGAGTTTTTACCGGGTAGTATTGTAAGATGTGAACTCCAGAGGAAAGCAGAAGGAAGCAGTGAAGAAGAAATCCTTGTGGCCATTAAAGAACTAAAATAAATTAGATCAAAACAGTGCGGCAACAGAATACTGCATCGGCGCAGAAGTTGAACAGAGCCCCGGCCGATGACGAGGAGCAGACGGGAAAAGATACGGCTCTCGAAATCTTACATGGAGCACTGGATGCTGCGGGGATGATCCCGGCACTGGGTATTGTCCCCGATGCCATCAATACAGGAATCTACCTGATAGAAGGGGACTGGACCAATGCAGGCTTCGCCGCAGCTGCCATGGTACCTGTATTCGGACAGGGAGCAACGGCCACTAAATACGGAGTGAAGGTCTCCAGAGAGACCATTAAGCGAGTTGGCCGGGAGGGAATTGAACGTGGGTTCAAGGAGTTGGCCCAGCACACAATCTCCCGCAGAGCCCGGGCCATTCGCAACCTGACCGAAGATCTCCTTCTGAAGATGGAGGGATTCAAAAACGGGCACCTGCTGACCAGGGATTCAGGAAAAAGTGTAAACTATCTAAAACGTCGGTTGGTGAATGAACCAAGACTTGAATTTGCAACGACATTCTACAATACAGCCATTGCAACCAAAGCAGTTCGACAGAATCTTTCCCACAATGCCGATGATATTTCAAAGTGGCTGGCTGATAAGAGAAATCCAATCTTCATTTCTAAGTTTGAACATTCCTTTCCTGTTGGAGAAGGTTTCAAAAAAGGAACAAAGAAATTACGGAAGATGCTAAAAACATCAAAAATTGTTCTTTATAAGGACAGCAGTGTGGATATTGGTTTTAGAATCCAAACGGGATTTCCTGTTATTGATTAAGGTAATACAAAATGCATCCAGAAATAAAAATTGATCGTCTGCGATATTTTCTAGAAGGCTATTATAATCAATCTTTTGATGATAAGGATCTAGAGAAATTAGTTTATGAATTTCGATATCATAATAATTTACACAATGTAAACAATATAACCAAGGAACTCTTCCAGGAACTCATATCACTGCAAGAACTGGATGACTGGGAGCTGGTGGCTCCGAAACTGACTGGCGATAGAAGATTTACTCCCCCTGATGCCAGGGAACTGGTAGAAACAATGCTACGATGTTTGACAGATGAAAGCTGGGATCCGGAAAAACATACTCCTTTTTTCTGAGATTGACATTTTTCGGTATGTCTGTTATCGTTATTTTGATGCAGATTTCCATCCGCAAGCGCATAACGATATCCTCACTGAGCCCCGGGTCGCTTCCCCTGCTTATACGGACAGGGAGCCTATTTCATTGCAGTTCGTGTTTTCTTCGTAATTTTCGGATTTTTGGTGAAATTGATGGCATAATCGAGACGGGGACAGGATTCAAGAAACGAAAATATATCTTCGGAGGCGAAGCCGTCATCCATTCTCACCCGAATCCTAACACCGGGAAACGCTATATTGAGTTTCCGGATGAGTCGCTTTAAAATAGAAAGTGCGCCTGCCTTATCGGAAACGTTCCCTGGTCTGAGCATTGCTGCTGTTCCGGTTCATCATCGAACTTCAGAAAAGCGAGAAGCTGTATATAGCAGTGTGTATGATAGAAGGCAATGAAAAATGTCAATTCATGCTGCCCATGGGTAGGGTCCACGGTACCATCCATATCAATTGTTATCCTGGCGGTTACGATTTGACTGAATTATGGTGTCAACCTGCGTGTTGCCGAGACAATAGAGGCTGTGCGCTGCAAAGAATTCTCGAAATGTGAGATTGTGAATTGTGATGCCAGAGCAGCTTCATGATTATTGCGGACTATCAGACACAAGAGAGGGTCGTTTACTGTAATCATTGCGTCGTTCGCATCCTGCAAGCCACAAACCAGAGGTAAGATTCTCTGGCGAAACAGGACCTCCATTGAAAACCGAATACTCCCGGAACAACGAGGATCAAGAAATGCAGTACTCATTGCATCTATCAAACCCAGGCAGCGTTCGGCCGCAGCAGCAAGTAACACTCTGCATTCAAAACTGACGTTCTTCTGGTCGAATACAACCTGAAGCGGGCGATTAAATTGAGATTGAATACAGTCTGTTTTTTGTTTCCTGACATACACGGTCTTTCTAGTTTTATGCGGGTTTTATAGTTATTACACGCATAATTCCGCTGTACCGTCAGTTTTCAAGCATAATGCAGGTTAAGGTGTTGTAAGAGGGAATGGGTGGGCCATGTCATATTAGATTAAGTTATGACTATTACCGCTATTCACATAGATATTCTTCAATCCAGTTCTGGGCTAATTCTTTAAGGTCGTTACTTTGCATTTTTTCGGCAAACTGCTCAAAATACCATTTAGCACGATTCAGTAAACTCTGATTTTCATTTGCACACAAACCAATTAAATCCAAACAATAACTTTGTTCACTTATGCTACCTGTATCAAGAATGAAAAGGGAATATGCAAAAGCTTGTAAAATTTAATGTATACACTTTTTTCGTAAATCTGTCTCACCTAATTCTATTTCTTCAATTGCAGACTCTCCGCCGCCCAATTGGGCAAGTAACTCTAATACGAATGGCCTACCAATTGTATATGAAAGTGGCAGACCCATAACAAGTCAAGCAGCCGTAGCAACAGATGCTTGAAATAGTGCTCCTTGAACAACCACCACATTATCGATTTGCCAATGTGCTTTTTGAGCAATTTTTATATCAGTTACCTTTAAAAGCATATCAATCGCCTTTGGAACATTTTCGTTCCCGGTTGATATTCCCCGGCTCCAAATACGATGTCTTTACCTGTCGTAAATGCTCTAGCATTGATGGAGTCCGCCGCTTTCTCGGCTGCTGCTCCTGTATGAATACGGACATCCCCTAAAGTTCGCCCTAACTTTTGCTCGAAGGAGCTCTTTTACTCTTCCGGAAACGGCTCCCCGCTCTCTTGTAGTGCAGTCTCAACTTTTCCTGTTATTTCATGTTGGGCGTTGTACCCTCGGTGGCTCCCGATGGCTGTATGGGTATTGAGCGGAGGTCGTGTGTTTAGCTGCAGATGTTGTTCCAAATTTTCAGAACTTATGGCCGACCATTTCGCTTTTTAGTCTTCTACACTTTCCGCAGGGCTACTATACACAGTTGCAAACTCTTCCACCTCTTTTTCAGCCGGGCTGGCTGGAGAGTCTACTTTGAGCTTTCCCACATTACTGAGTTTCCGGGGCTGGTGGAATCCTTTGCCTGTGGATTCGCCTGTCCGTATCTTCTCACCGAGATTCACGCACGTGCTTGTGCCCCCTCCACCTCTGTAGTCCATTCAGTTTCGATTCTTTGATAGATCTTTGTAGTCTATCGAAACTCTGACACCATATCAGTTACAAAGAACTTTATCTCGCCTTTGCGTGAGTCCCGTTCCTAATATACCTGAACTGTGCATGTTTACTGCTATCGGCCAGCTTTATTTTCTTGCATTTTTTTTTAGCTTTTCCCCCTTCAACGCGGCCTATATTTTGTTCTCCTTTTTAATTCTGGTTTTCCTGGCCGCATTGAAGGGTTTCCTGGGTTTATTCATACAGGCTTGCTTTTTTGGGTCGTGCATAGATCCAGCCTACGAGTCTTACTGCCACGTATGCATATCTTGCTCTCCATTCTGGCATACCGTCTTCTACTGCGATTTGATAGAGCGTGTGATCTGCCACTTTTCTCATTTTTCCTGGCAGTTGCCTTTCCCGTATCATTTGATACATTGCATCGTGCACAAGTGATGCTCTTTGAAAGTCCACTGTATCCACCGCTATTCCTGATGGACCGTCCCATGCGTATCCTTTTTTCATTTTCAAGACTCCGTTGCTTACTGCAACGTATTTCATTTTAACTTTGAAATCGTTTAGCCCATCCAGATCTATTGCATAGTCTTCCAGAAGTCTGTATTTGTAAACCGGATGTTCGTAGATTTCGTATTTGATTGATTCACTCATTTTTTTTCTCCAGTTCTGGATTCTCCCACCATATAACCGGAAGAACCCAATTTCTAAATATAGTTCTGTCTTATCCTTGTTTGCCGGAACCCTGGAATTGTTGCTCTTTTCATGATTCTTACATGAAGTTGCAACTCCCAATTTCCATTCCCTGAAATATTACACATCTCTCTACAGCATCGCCAGTTTTCCTTCCAGCAACTTCTCACTTTCTCGTAGCTTCTCCTGAAATGGATCTACCCTCTGACGTACCACCTTCGCCTGCTCCCGACTTTGACCTTCTGCGGCCTCATCTGCGATTATGGCTGCCCCCCGCCGACGCGATTACCGTGTTTCCGGCGCAAAAATATGCCGTATAATTATACAAGGGCCGGGTTCACCCGCCGTCTTCTCTGCCCTTCCGTGGGCAGACAGAGACGGGCGTTCGCAATCCTGCTCACTCGGGTAATCGCGACCCTTGCAGGGTTACCGGGATGGTTTTATCGCGACAGGAATTGTGAGTCTTCGCGCCGGGACAGGGGCAGCATATTCTTGATTCGGTGGTGGTAGAGTCGGTGGGTCGGGCTCTCAGTCACGGGGGCCCCGGCCTTCCTTCTTTTCCGCGTTTACCACGGCCCGGGGCCACCCCTGTTACCTTCGATCCCTGGCAGGAATTAAAAGTTAAAGTAACTTTTAAAGAAATATGATTATTATTTAGATCAAACTTGCTTGATTCTCCGATTCCATTCCCTGCAGCAGCCAATACGGTCTTTGTGACTTATAATCTAATAATTATTTAGAAACTTGCTCCCAAACACCTCTAAACGGTCCATCCGGCTCAACCAATCTCCATGTTTCATTGTTTTCCGAGTTAGTAAACCAGCGTTCGTATATACCTCCTATAGGTGAATATGGTGTCTCTACAGACACTTCTTTCCAAGCGGAATTCTCCTCAAGCTGAGCTGCAAATTCTTTATATTCCTGCAAACTATCGAACTTCTTTTTTTCTTCTAGAAAGTTAAACGAGCCATTTTTCATCTTACATAGCCTCCACCTATTTTCCAGGCTTCATCGATAGGACTATTAATGAGAATTTGGCTTTGGCCACCAATCCAATGCCCACCTTGCGAACTAATCTCACCAACATAAATTTGAGTACCACTCGGAACGCGAATTGAAGTGAATCTTGTTGCTTGATTCCCCCATTCAGGAACCAATGCTGAATCCATAATTATTTGTAATGATCCTTGAGGTTTTTCAGTAGACCAAAACGCACCGAATTCTCTTGCACTACCTGGATGCCATACTCGATGAAGAATCAAGTCATCTTCAAGTTGTATCAAAGCATGTCTACCACCAGAAAAAGATCCCTGTAATCCTTCTCGCAAAGAACTTGGCTTCAGAAGTGAGAATTCGTCGATTACTTTTCCTGGGATTTTAGAAGCAAAAGGGGTATTTCCAACAACTTCGCTCTTTGTGCCATTTTCACCTTTTTTTCCTTCTACGTCAACACCTTTCTTTCCCTTTTTGAATGGACTCAATCTCCCCTTCATCCAGCGAAAAAACTTTGCTTCCCCTATCCATCTTACGAATCGAGTTTCCTTGAATAACCGGTAGGATTTCGAAAAGCCTTTCAATGATGCTACAAATAATACTGCCTCCAATATACTTGAAAACAATACAGCATTGCCTGTGGCAAACTCCCTGGCCGCTGCATCTATCTTCTTGTTGTCTCCTCCAGAATCCCACGCTATCTTCAGAAAGTTCCTGTAATGCAGACCCATCTCTTTTCCCGTCTGCTCTATATATGTGGCTATCGCTACCAGTCCTGCAAATTCGAGAACGGTTGTTCCAATAAGAACTCCCAGTGCTATCGCCGGAGCCGCCTCAGCTCCAAGTGCAAGTCCAACAAGTGCTGCTACGGCCGCTGGTATCGCTAATATCGCTCCCGCAGCTACCAGACTCACACCGAGACCCTCAATCAGTTCCCTTGCATCTTTTTCCATACGATTTCTTAAAAACTTTTCATTGTATTTTATATCACCGAGATGGGCTGCTTCGAATACATAATCCTGCCTCTGAAAATAATCTTTGATTTTTCCTGCAACAGCCTTACCTTTTTCTGCAAATTTTTCAAGCAGACTCTGATGGTCTTTTTCTCCAGATGATACGGTAAGGCTCGTCCCTTTCGCCTTTCTCTGTATCTTCCGTGATATTCCACCCTGATTCTGTGCTACATGGGCCATTTCATGAGCCAGAAGGTGATTCCCTTCTTTCATTCCCGGCCGATACTCCCCTGCTCCGAATACGATATCTTTACCTGCCGTAAAGGCCCTTGCATTGATGGAGTCCGCCGCTTCCTCGGCTGCTGTTCCTGTATGAATCCTCACTTCCCCTAAAGTTCGCCCTAACTTTTGCTCGAAGGTGTTCTTTTGGTCCTCCGGCAATGGCTCGCCACCCTCCTGCAGCGCAGTCTCAACTTTTGTCTGTTGTTTCGTGTTGAGCGTTGTTCCTTCTGTGGCTCCCGATGCCTGTATGAGTATTGAGCTATCGGAGGTGGAGGTCGTGTGTCTACCTGCTGCTGTAGTTCCGAAATTTTCAGAACTCATGGCTGACCATTTCGCTTTATAGTCTTCTACACTTTCCGCAGGGCTGCTATACTTCGACGCAAACTCCTCGGCCTCTTTTTCAGCCGGGCTGGATGGAGAATCTACTCTAAGATTTCCCACATTACTGAGTTTCCAGGGCTGGTGGAATCCTTTGCCTGTGGATTCACCTGTCCGTACCTTGTCGCCGAGATTCACGGATATGCTTGTGCCCCCTCCCCCTCTGTAATCCATTCCGTATCGATTGATTGATCGATTGAT
>JBNKQE010000277.1:0-6865 GCA_050295715.1 Leptospirales bacterium | reverse complement strand
GATGATAGAATATAATTTGACTAAAATCGCTGCCCTTTATTAACTCAATAGACGCATCACTGCTTCCATCATCAACGATCAGAATATCGTCTGTATAATACTTACGAATACTTTTAATAACGGAAACGACTGTCGCCTCTTCATTATAAAGTGGTATCACAATTAAATCTTTTTGTTGTATCATTTGTATCCGATCTGATCCTATTTTGAATCTGAATTAAACGAAGCTTGATAGGTCTTCCATCAATAGTGGTTTTACCGATGCAAAATGTTCAGCATATTCCACACCTGCCAGCCTGCCATGCATTCTATTTCGTTCTAAAATAGTATCGATAAATCCCTCTTTCCCCTGATCCTGAAACTGTGATCTGTAACTGAGTATTGCTTCTTTTTTGGTCTCAATTTCAGAGGTTATATCAACCAGGAATGATGTCAATTTACCGGCCTCTCCCTCGGGATGAAGTCCGCTATTTCCTGTTGGAACATACAATAAATTAGAGACATGATGAACCGGAAGACCACTAAAGTATTTCTCCCACTTCGTCAATCGCGAATAAAAAATTGCAGCTTCCGTAATCAGCTGAGTCTGGTAGTGATCCGGGCTGGCCATAACAGTCTTTCCATGCATAACTATCACTACTGAGGGTTTCCATTTTCTGAAAACTGTCGCAAGAGCACATCTGGATTCGAATGTGTCAAAAAGGCTACGATTGGGAAGATCCAGCGTGGCACGTAGCTCTACTCCCAGAGTATCCGCTGCCCGGCGGGCTTCTTCATGCCTTCTGGTATCGTAGTCAGGATCAAAATCATCAGGAGATCTGTATTTTTCGTTTGCCGGAGTCGGTTCCGCATTGGTTAAATCAACAATTCCCACGGATTTTCCCGAACGGGATAGCTTTGCTACGGTTCCACCCATTAAAATTTCAACATCATCAGGATGAGCACCAACTGCCAGAATATCTACCCTTCCATCAGGAATTTGATCCAGGTCCATTTTACTCACTCCCACCAATGAAAAATAGACCTATTTTCTCGTTGCTTGAATTATGCTCAATGGAAAAACAGGTTGGCATTGAAAACCTTAAGCACTTCGAAGGGGTGAAAATATATGATAAGAAGAAATCCAACTGGAGATCTACCCGTAATTCATGAATTGTCATTTGTTGATCCAACAGCGATAATCTGCGGAAAGGTTCTAATTGAAGAAAACGTTTTTGTCGGTCCCTACGCGGTCATTCGTGCTGATGAAACGGATGATGATGGAAATATGGAACCCATAATCATTGGTGCGCACTCAAATATTCAGGACGGTGTTATTATACACTCTAAATCCGGCGGGAAAGTGATTGTAGGGACACACTCATCCATTGCTCACAGATCCATTGTTCATGGTCCCTGTATTGTGGGAGACCACGTTTTCATAGGGTTCAGTACGGTATTGTTTAACTGCACAGTCGGTGACAATTCAGTAATCCGTCACAACTCAGTTGTAGAGGGTTGTGAAATCCCTGCGGGTTTTTATGTTCCTTCCACTTCAAGTATTCATTCGGATTCTGATTTAGGGAAAATTGAAAGAGTCACCCCTGTTGAGTCTGATTTTTCAGAGAGCGTAGTTCGAGCGAATCACGAGTTAGTTCAGGGTTACAAACGTATCCAGAATGAGTTCTAACCATCTGTAAAAAGTCTCAAACGAAAAAAATGAGACTTTTTACAGAGAGAAGAACCTATCCATTGTCTGAAAATTTCTGGAGTGCTTTTTTAATTCTCTGAATATCTTCCGGTTTCATATCCCGAAATGCAATCCCGGCTCCTGAGGAATTTGTAGCAGCAACTCCTCCCTTTAAGTTGAAGGCAGCTTCTCCAAGTGAGAACTCAAGAGTTACTTCCTCTGAATCTTCCAGGGGACAATCTTCCCAGTGAACAAAACATCCGCCATTGCTTATATTCTGTGTCTCTTTCTTTTCACCGTTAATCAACATATCAATAGTCAGATTGTAACGTTTGAGAAGTCGCCATCCATGTCTGTGAATCTGCAAATAAGGCATATAGATATCTTTGCGAAGAAAATATCCCAGTGCAAAAATTATAAGCCCCGTGTGCAAGATTGCCCCTGGTTTCCAGCTGCTGGTGTACATAAAAAAATTATAGAAATTATGAACAATAAAGAGAGTAGCCGCTGAAACAAATAACCACCAGCCCCACCTGCGAATCAGCAAAAGACCAAGCCCTGCAAAAAAAGAACTGAAAAGAAAAATATATTCACGAATAGAGAGAACCAGAAAAACCTTCAGGGGGTCAAATGGCGACAAATCTCGCTTCAGGGCCATCCCTGTATAATTGGTGAATGGAATAACAAGTATGATTAATGCAAGAATAAACAGAATCCTGGGTCTCTTCATTCTTTTTCTTCGCTCATTATAGAAAGAACGTTTTTGTTCAACACTCATACAAACTTATTATATGCATTATCAAAAACGTCAAACAATAAAACATATATTCCATTAGATAAATGACTCTCTCCCACCGAAACCTTTTCTACATGCTTGAATATGTTTCTAAAAAGTGAGTGCAACACCCGCATCCTATCGGGAAAAAAACTTTCTCTGCATTGAAGCGAATCTAATGTTGACCTGATGCCTAACAATTTTGCGGCTGGTTGAAGGAGAATATCATGAGAAGTGAAACATTGAAACTTTCAGGCTGGGGAAATTATCCTCAAATGGACTGCAACGTGATCAGTCCAGGTCACATCAGTGATATTTCCCGGATATTCGATGATACAAGTAAAATGATAGCACGAGGACTTGGACGCAGTTACTCCGATCAGGCCATTGGTGAAACGGTTATTCCAATGACTCCTGTAAATCGAATTATTTCTTTTGATCCAGACAAAGGAGTATTGCATTGTGAGGCCGGACTCAGTCTTGAGGAGATTATTGAAATTTTTACTCCTCGTGGTTGGTTCCCATTTATAACTCCAGGGACCAGATTCGTAACTGTTGGCGGTGCAATAGCCAATGATGTTCATGGAAAAGCACATCATGTAGATGGTTCATTTATTGAAAGCGTCCTATCACTTGAAATCCTGACAGGTAAAGGAGAGATCCTGGAAATAAGCAGAAAAAAACATCCGGATTTATTTAACGCAACCTTTGGAGGACTGGGACTCACCGGAATAATACTTTCGGCAAAGATCAAACTGCGTAAAATTGAAACAACATTCTTCAAACAGAAGGCCTTTGCCGTTAACAACATAACTGAAATGTTTGATATAATGGAACAGGCTGATTCAGAATATGATTACTCAGTTGCCTGGGTTAATCCTCTTGCACAAGGTCAAAATCTTGGGAAAGGAGTGATCACGGTAGGCAATGCAGCGGGACTGAATGATCTTCCGGAGGAATTACGAAGCACGCCATTAATTGTCGCACCCCGACCTGGATTGAATGTGCCATTCTTTCTTCCAGATATCACCTTAAATGCAATTACACTTCGCGTATTAAACCAGGTAATTCATTATGTTCAGAATAGTTCCCGAGAACTTGCCCACTATAATAAATTCTTTTATCCTCTGGATGCGATAAACAACTGGAATAGAGGGTATGGCAAACGTGGGTTTATTCAGTATCAATTTGTTGTGCCGGAACAGGATGGAAGGCAGCGAATGAAAGAACTCGTGGAAATGGTTGCAAAAAGCGGATGCAATCCCTTTCTAAACGTTCTTAAAAAATTTGGTGCAAAACCCGGAGGTTTGATAGCATTTCCAATGGCTGGCTATAATTTTGCTATAGACTTTCCTCTATCAAAAGAACTGCTTGCATTTACAAAAAAGCTGGATCAGGCAGTTCTCGAACGCGGTGGACGGGTATATGCCGGTAAAGACGGTGTGACAGACGGCGCGACATTCCATAAAATGTACGGAAAGAATCTTGAAAAATTTCTAAAAATAAGAAAAAAATACGATCCAAATGGTAAGTTCTCTTCGTCTATTTCCAAACGATTGCAGCTTGACTGACATTTATCAAAACGGGTAGAATATGAGTTACGGAATTGATGATTTACATATCAGACACAGAGGCGATCCATCTCTTACGCCTGTAATTTTTTTACACGGATTTCCCGTATTTTCTGGCATGTGGGATCCGCTTGTTGATCTGCTGGAGCACAATATTTATGCGATACTTGTTGATTTGAGCGGGATGGGAAAGTCACCTGCAAGAAAGAATTGCCCTGCTACCATTGACCATCATGCTGATGATATAATGGCAATCATTGAAAATGAGAAACTTGATAAACCCATTTTGTGTGGTTTTTCTATGGGCGGATATATAACCCTGCGCTTTGCAGAAAAGTATCCGGATGCCTTCAGGGCTCTGATTCTGTGTGATACAAAAAGCGAAAGTGATAACGACGCCGGCAGAATCAAACGATCGGATTTGATTGGAATGATCGAACAAAAGGGACTGGCTGAGTTCTTCAAGGCATTCAGTCTACCCCTGTTCTCAAAGGAATCTTATGCTAATCAACCGGAACGAATAGAAGATCTTTTGAGTAACTCAAGCAAAGTGGAACCAAGAGGTATAAGTGACGCCCTGCTTGCAATGGCAGCCAGAACGGACACATCTGCGGTTCTTGGAAAACTTTCTGTTCCCGTTCAGTTCCTTGTTGGAAGTGATGATACACTCACAACACCGGATACAATGTCAAAAATGAATGAAATTTGTAAAAACTCGAATTTGAAGATTATTGAAGGGGCTGGCCATATGGCACCATTTGAAAATCCGGAGGCAGTTGCAGATATTTTTCGGACATTTATATCAACCCTCACACATGATTGACCGTCTCTTTGCCGCCTCCGGATATACTAACTACTTAAACTAAGATCAGTGTCGTGGTCCTCGGCTGGGTTTTTCCTCAGCTTCATTCACACGAATGGTCCTGCCATCCAGTTCACTACCATCCATTTCAGAAATAGCACCTTCAGCTGAACCTGGTTCAGAGAAAGTAACAAATCCGAATCCTCTCGATCTACCGGTTTCCCTGTCTTTAATGACACGGGCATCTTCTACAGCGCCGAAACGCTCGAAAGCGGATCTTAAGCCTTCATCTGTTGTATTCCAGCTCAATCCGCCAATAAACAATTTTCTCGACATAAACTAACTAAACTCCTTGGCAATGCAACTCCGCAACACTCTAGCAGGACCATGATCGTTGTGAGGATACGCAAATCTTAGCTTGAGCAGGCGGTGTTCTAACTAAATATACTGTCTGGATTTTTTTCGGCAATCGAATTTTATGTATTATAAAAAAAACAGAAAAAAGATTCTACGTTATTACAGTCAGAATTTACGTAAAAGCTTAATTAAGTAGCGATTCGAAAGTATTTGCATCAGGTATTATTCCCAGGATTATCCCCAGAAGGATATAAACCAGCATCCCAGGCAGAACACTGGCCGACCTTTCTCGAATCAATCCCAGGGCAATTCCGGCAAGGGTCCCACCTGCGAATTTAATAGCGGATTCTGCAGGTCCGGAGAAGATATTTAATAGAAAATAAGAATCAATTGGAAAAGTTACAATTACAATACCATAAAGAAAAGCTGTAAATACGACCGGAACCGATAAAAACCAGGTGCGTTCCGGTAATTGAATGGGGTATATCTCTGCCAGTTGACCATGCAGTAAACCATGAAACAAGAGCTCCAGGCTCATCGGCACGATTATTATATATACAGCATTTCCCCATGAAAGCCTGAATGTTTCGATTTCTGTTCCAACCATCCAGATTCCACCCAGCAAACCACCCAGCACCAGAAGTGGAATAACGTACCACCAGTCATTCCACGAGGGCATTCTAATCCCATAAAACCAGTGTTTTTTTCCGCATCCAATAAGAC
This sequence comes from Leptospirales bacterium, assembly GCA_050295715.1. Classification (GTDB taxonomy): domain Bacteria; phylum Spirochaetota; class Leptospiria; order Leptospirales; family Leptonemataceae; genus JBNKQE01. The sequence continues at coordinate 968 of JBNKQE010000277.1, read as the reverse complement.
AGGTAACTATCACATAAAGAACTCCAATTGAAACCGTTGTAGCATGAACATTGAAGCTGTGGACATTTCCTGAGATACCATAAAAGGTATTGAGTACAATGCTTGCACCAAGAATGATCCATCCTATTAGCGGGTACATAAATGCGAAAAAGGCAGTCCATGCCAGTTTAATGACTTTCTCAAGAATAGTCGGCCGATGAAATGCTTCCCGGCAGGTTTCAACAATCTGGGCGGGTTTCAAACCTGTACCGGTTTTCCGCGGCGATCCGCCAATATCTCCCGAACCACCCCACATATTTGATGGATTGGACCAGTTTACAGCAGGATCGTGAAGATTCAGACGATCATAGAAAATATCAATGTCAACAGGGGCAAACATATCAGACTTTCGTATCGTATATGTCTTAACGTCTTTCTGCAAGATTAATAAAGTTGGTTTTTTCTCATACAGTCGACCAAGGTATTCTTCGACTTCATAGATACCCATATCTGCCTGGTAAACAACCGCACTGCTTTTATCGTTTAGATCGACTCTGGCGATTTCATCCAGTACACGAAAATGTTTAAAATCTTCCGGATGATAAACCATGTTATCAATTTTATTCAATACGCTTACAGTATATTCAGTAAAATCAATATGTTCCCACTTCCCTTCCGATTTAAATCGAATTTCATCAGCACGTAAATAAGAAATCTTATTCATCGTATCGCGATGCAGTTTGACCGGGAAGGCAACCAGATCCTGAAGTTCCAGTCCGAGTGCATCAATAATTCCTTCCAGTCGCAGCACGGGAAGAATCTCACGGGGAACATACGGATCATCTTTTTTTAAATGAATATGATTCAACAAAACCCATATGGCAAGTATTGTGTCCAGATCAGGCTCATTCGCCCAGATGTCCCACTTTTTCTCTGAGAGATTTAATCCTTTACGGATCATTACTATTGCCTGTTCACAGGTAGAGAGA
>JBNKQE010000276.1:0-6881 GCA_050295715.1 Leptospirales bacterium | reverse complement strand
GTGTTTGCTTGTTTTCCATTCTTTGAATATATCAGATCTGCGGACTTTTGGGAAGATGTCGTTGCTTGGACGCTTACACTTTTCAAAACCAGTCTTCAACTTTTAGATCGGGTATGCGTTTAAACTCTCTGGTGTTGTGTGTAATAAGAATACCCTGATGCTCAAGTGCTGTGCCTGCGATTAGGACATCCAGAGGGCCGATAGGTTTTCCACGTTTTTCAAGAGTGGTACGAATCAATGCACTGGTATGCGCCTCTCTTTCTGAAAAAGGGAGAATATTTACGACGGATGCGAATTCCAGTAAATCTTTTCGTTTCTGTGGAGATGTGGATTTTGCAATGCCAACTTCAAGTTCATACAAAACGATTGTCGGAATTCCTATATGGCAGGGCGGTACACTCATTACATTTTCCACAACCCGTCCCATTCCTTTGAAAAAATAGATCAAGGTGTTGGTATCGAGAACATACATCAGAAATCTTCCCGGGGAATGTCGCTCCCGCTGGTAGCTCCGATCTTATCGCGATCGGGGAAGTCTTTCCATGAACCGGCAATATTTCGTATGGTTGCAGGCCACTGGTCCGATAGCCTTTCCTGAATCAATCGGGCAATCCATTTGCTTTTTGAAAGATGCATTGCTTCAGCTTCCGCTCGCATTTTCTCTTCTGTTTCATCATCCAGATAAATTGTAACCTGTCCCATTGTCTCTCTCCTGCATATATGTGTAATTATATGTGTTTTTGGGTAATGGTCAATACTATTTTTCAAATCTAACGGACAGTCATGTAAGATTAATTCAGATCATCATGCGTGAAGCCGGTAATTTTCGTTTCCTTTTCGATTAACAACTCGTATCACGAAGATAGCTCCATGGACTTTCATTTTCCAGCGGACTCCGTTAGCGAAGCTCGCGGACTGTGAGTCAAGGGTAATAGAGTCAGGGAGATGCAGGATCGACAGGAAGGATTCGTCCAGGGATCAGGATCCATCACCATCTTCCCGTAAAAAACAGGTGAGTGCAATGCCCACCTGTCAATGCACCAAACCCTTACGGCGAAAGGCAAACCAGGGCGGCGGTAGACGTTTTGTAATGCAACCCTTCATGGCAAACAAGATCTACCATAAAGGGCTCTGTTTCACCTGTTCAATACTTGCCCCGGGTCTTACATATATCAATCTAATAGCCAACACATAGCAGAGGTAATGTTGTATCCTTTTTTACATAAGATATACCATTCTTACTTGCCTTATAGGCATTTGATACATCAAGCACAGGGCCTACGTAAGTCTCCCCTGTCCACCAGGAAAAGCTCCCATCGTTAGAAGGAATAGGAAGAGGGCCGTAAGAATTAAAAGTATAAGCTTCATTCAGTATGTTAGAAAAAGAAATCGCTGGAGTAGGAACTGTCCATGAATAGGTACCGACATGAACATTGTTACAGGCATATACCAGAGGACTTACTGGTAAAATTGGATAACTACCAAGGAGGGTATTATCTGAGCAAAAATCACTAAAAACGGACATATCTTCGCAAAATTTATATGTTTTGAAAGTGCCCGTGCATCCACCATTCACCACATCCCATGTTTGACTGGCTGGACACCTTGTAACAGGGATATTACCGGAAGATACATATACCGGGCAACCTATGTTAATTATTTTATCGGTTGAACTTGAAAACGCTGTATAACCAGTACTGAATAGATACCCGGGATCGGCCGGGTCTTCCACATAGCATCTTGGTCCTGGTCTCAATGATACCTGTGTTAAGGTTATGCCTACATCATATGTGTTAGTAATAACCGGATAGAACCAGGCATTTTTGGGATCGTTTACGACCGTTCCGCCATAATTAACAGTAGTATCTAAGCTGGACGCAATCTGCTGTACTCTTACTGGTAATGAGTTTGGACCGGAATACAATCCGGTTACACGGACGCGTAGCTCAAAGCGGACATCGTGGCTGACTACAGCTGAATTTGTATAACTTGTTTTGCATCCGATTACCTGTAGAGGGGTATTTGTTGACGGAAGGGGTGTTAACTCCGCCATGCCGGACGTGTAAAGGGTGCTGCTGCCACAAACCGGTGTAGTTCCATCGGTTGTATAATAGTAACTGGCTCCCACTGTGCTGCCAGTGATTGTAACGTTCCCAGCATAATTATGACTTACCACCGGATCGGCTACCCTGAGTGTATAAGTCGTGCTGTTCTGTGCTGATTTCGTGTATCCCGGGGCGCAGGCAATAGCATAAATGGTAGTTGTCCCCGGTATACTCAGCGACAATGGGGATCCGTTGTAAGCGCTATTGGTGCCGTCGCAGGTCATGGCAAAACCGGTAACGTTGGCATAAATTACAGAGCCGGCTGTGCTGCTGGAAATGGATACAGTCTGATCATTATTAAATGTAGCTCCCGCCGGGCTGAATGTAGGCGTGGCTGTAGAGCCGTTGATTGTAGCCGTATATGTATAGGTTCCCGACTGATCAATGGAGGATAGTGAAGAACACGCCACTGCATTGAAAGCAGTTGTTCCATTTATATTGAACGGATTGCCGTCATACTTCGTCGAACCTGACGCACACTCTCCACCAATACTGTAGAAGGATCCACCGGCAGTAGCAGAACACTGGGCATTGCCCCCATCGGTGCGATAGCAGATTGTATCTCCGTCTGGTTGTGTCATCGTAATTGTATTAAGAATGCCGCTCATGCTAATGGTCGGCATGGTCGCATTGGGCAGCGGAGAGCATGTAATGCTTTCAGTCGTAAATGAAGTTGTAGGCGTAATGCTCAAGGTAGTACCTGCACTACTATCGAACGTACAGGACATACCCTGGTTATAGGGCTGTGTTATGATATCCATTGTATAATTAGTGTTCAGGGCTACACCGAATGTATAGGTAGCACCTGATCCCGAAGCAATATCAATGGTCTGGGATGTTGAGCCACCAGTGAGCTGGATCTGCAGTCCTGTGGAAGGAACAACATACCCGCTGATACTTCCAGTCAATGTATTGGTTGTGCATGTTATAGATGGCAGTGTGACGTTCCCGCTTACCGATGCAGTCGATGGTGTGTATGTGGTTCCGCCACTACTGAACGAGCAGTACTGATCCGGCGAGGTTGGCTGAGATGTAATACTAACTGACGTTATCGTATCGCCATACTGGAGATCCGTAGCCATGACATACGAAGTCTTTCCCGAATTTTCCGTCACAGTTTTCGTGTAAGTTGTAGAATCGGAGTTGCGCGTGCCCGTCATTTCAAGGGAAAGGCCCGAACCGGAAAGACCGCTGAGGGATCCTCCGGCGCTATAATTTGTTGTAGAACAGTTAATTTGACCTACTATATCAGCATTGGCAATTGTTCCGCTCCCTCCGCCATACATGACACAGTTTTGTCCCGGGGGAGGAGTTGTAATGGATAAGCTGTAAGATTCCCCGCTGAGTTTTGAAACAATATCCGTTATGGAAATACCCGCGTTATATGTGTAAGGTGTGCCATTGATATTTACAACAAGACCATCATATGTGAGCCCGGATATATTTGCATAGACATCGAAGGAATTTGTTACGCAGGTTAAAGGGGTTGTAAGTGTAAGATCTCCGGTTGAATAGGTTCCCGTTAAAGTATTACTCCCGGCAAAATCGCATGTTTGCCAGGGATTCGTGGGCTGGCTTGCAATAGCCACATTAGTATCCACCGTTACATACAAAGGAGTGTGAAATGTAAAACTGGTCGAATTGGGTAATACAACAAGATCGTCAACTCCATTGTTAGTTAGAGTAAGCCCGCTACCGGTAAGTCCTGATACATCTCCTGAAATCCTGTAGGCGTCCTCACAGCTCAGAGAGACATTGTAAACATCGCTATTTCCAATGACCCCGCTGTTCTGGTTGATTACACACATCTGGGATTTATTGGAGGGATATTCAACTATTGTTATATCATAAGCATCTTCCGTATGCATGGTTGTGGGGAATACAAAATCTGTGCTTATGGGGGTTGAGCATGGTGCCGGACAACTGAGAGTTATAGTTTCTCCATTAGCATTTTGAAGAACAAAATTTTCACCGCCAAGTCCTGTTACATTGCCGCCGACTTCATACATGGGCGGGAATAGGACATCCATGAAAAGCAACTCAGGAATATCATCACCAACGGGACGATTGCAGGATGTAGCAAATACGGAAAGGAGAAGGATTGCCGGGGGGAGAAGTCTATTACGTATCTTCCCTAAAGAAGAATAATCGTGGAATTCACGTAATAAAAATATAAGATTTCTTGTAATCTTTTTGATTATTCCTAAATTCATTAATTCAAATCCCCTGACACAATACTACCTGGACGATAATAGGAAAAATAAAAACGAATTGTAAATGGTGTCAACAGGAAAAAAAATGCTTAAAAAATATAATAATATGGTTCGTATAACATGCTAATTCTGTATAATAATATGAGTTTTACAGTTAAATTTGAAAAACGATTTATTTTACTGTTAATTTAGCGTTAGAGATTCACATAAAGAGTGATTTATTGATTGTTTCCCCATTCCTTGCAAGCAACTCATGTTTTTAATTATTGCCTGTAGCATTTCGCACCGGCGATGATCAGGTCCGCAGAAATCAAATTCTTACAATCTATATATTATTTCCTGTAATCTTATAGCGCCACAAAATAGTCCTTTTCGCCAGATCCGTAAATGCGGGAAGAAGTCCGATATACTCTCTTTCGTCTCCTCCGAGATCAATTAAACCGGGTGGATGTATGTCGATTCTGCTTAAAATGAACAGGACGAGCCGAAATCCATGCGATACGGATTATGTCTGTCTGTAGCGGGTGATAATAATCAAGTAGTGGTTTTGCTATGGATCAGAAATTTTCCGGAATGGAAATACTGGATCGCTTCGATCTGGACTTTCACGACATGGATAATTATTCTGACGCAAGTCACTATTTTCGGATCCTTGCCCCAACAAGTGATTAGGAGTGACAAAAGCCTTCAAAAAAATGCAAAGTGAACTGCAATACCTTGATGATCGAATGGAGAGTTGTTAGATGAGTCGACTGGGATTTACTGTTGAGGCATGTGCAAAGCAGGGGGCTGCAAGAGCCGGTAATTTTCAGACACTGCACGGTAATATTCTTACTCCACTATTTATGCCGGTCGGTACAAACGCTACTGTCAAAGGACTTCGCGTTGAGGATCTTTCTTCCGTCGGGTCGCAGATGCTGCTTGCCAATACATACCATCTTCTGCTTCGACCCGGTCCTGAGGTTTTTGAAAAACTGGGAGGGATTCATAGAATGATGAACTGGTCCGGATCTGTTCTGACCGATTCGGGCGGATTTCAAATATTCTCTCTTGCCCATGCGCGAAAGATAGAAGAAGAGGGAGCTTTCTTTCGCAGTTATGTGAATGGATCTTCCATAAAACTCACACCGGAAAAAAGTATCTCCATGCAAAAATCCATTGGCAGTGATATTATGATGGTCCTCGATCAATGTATCCCTTCCACCGCCGATTACTCCACAGCGCGATCTGCAATGGAGTTAACCCATAGATGGGCAGCCCGGAGCCTTGCAGCCCGCGGGGATAGCAGGCAATCTATTTTTGGAATAATTCAGGGAGCGCTACATAAAGAACTGCGACGGGAGAGTGTTGATGCGCTCTGTTCAATGGAGTTTGACGGGTATGCTATAGGCGGACTTGCTGTAGGCGAGACTAAAAACGAGCGCGATGAGTATATGTCCTATACGGCGTCCCTTATGCCGGAGGATAAACCTCGTTACCTGATGGGTGTAGGAACTCCTATCGATCTTCTGGAATCGGTGAATGCGGGAATCGATATGTATGACTGCATTATTCCGACTGCTCTGTCCCAGCAGGGAGTTGCTTATACCTCTCGCGGCAGGCTTCGCCTTAGAAGAACTGCCTACAAATTTGCCGATGAGACTCTCGATCCGGAGTGTGACTGCAATACATGCCGAAATTACAGTAAGGCATACCTCCATCATTTATTCAAGGTCCAGGAGACCCTCGGCTGGCAGCTTCTCTCCATCCACAATTTGCGCTTCTATCATACTCTTATGGCAAAGATGCGTCATCATATATTTAATGGTTCTTTCGAATCCTTTTACGAAGAGCAGCGAATCAGACTGACTATAACGGAAGATGAAGATTTCCCATCCGGTCCTCCTCCAAAAGTACCTGTAAAAAAGGCTCCCGTTGAGTCCATAGGTGATTTTTCTTTGCACGAATCGAAAGACGGCTATATTCGTATAAAACATAACTCGTCAGGAGAGGTCATGCATCCTGGCTCCGATCCCAACGAAGAGGCCAGTCGTCTTTATGTGGAACAATCCGGTATGATTGAGCGGTTGGTTCCCGGGAAAGAGCTTGTGATCTGGGATGTGGGACTGGGAGCTGCTTACAATGCTATGGCAGCGATCCATGCTTTTGAGAAGCATGTGAGGGATTCGCATAAGAAGGATGAATTATCTTTTTCGCTGAAAATGATCAGTTTTGAAAACAATATGGATGCTCTTCGTCTCGCTCTCCACCATATACACAGGTTTCCTCATCTAAAACATGGCGCTCCTCGCGGAATATTGAATGATGGTGTCTGGCATTCCAGGCATCTACCGATCCACTGGGAACTGCTGCATGGTGATTTTATGGAGCGTATTTTAGATGCGGATCGTCCTGATATCATATTTTATGATCCATACTCACTGCATACCAATGAAAACCTGTGGAACTTGAACGCCTTTCGATCTATTCATAGAATATGTGGAGGATACGATACAGAACTTTTTACTTATACTGCATCTACCAGGGTCCGCTCGGCCATGCTTGGCGCAGGATTCTATGTGGG
>JBNKQE010000275.1:0-6891 GCA_050295715.1 Leptospirales bacterium | reverse complement strand
GTATCTGGTGAAGGGCTTTGTCATGGACGATGAGAAGCTCAAGAACCCCGATGGCTGGGACCACTTTGACGAGCTTCTGGACCGAATCCGGGAGATATTTGGCTTGATCCGCAGATTACACAGATGGACGCAGATGAGATTGATTTCACGCGGAGTCGCGGAGAGCACGGGGATTTAAAATGGAAATTGATGAGTTCAACCATATGGTGGATACCTTAGTGAGAATTACAGAAGGCACTTAAATGATTAACTTCAGTAAACTCGACCAGCTCAAGCAAAGGCTCGACTCCTATCGCCCACTGCCTTCTGAGATTGTAAAGAATCTCCACGAAGACCTGGTGCTCCGCTGGACTTATAATTCCAATGCTATTGAAGGGAATACCCTTACGCTGAAAGAGACCAAAGTTGCCCTTGAAGGAATCACAATTGGTGGGAAAACCATGCATGAGCATTTTGAAGCGATCAATCACAGGGAAGCTATTTATTATGTAGAAAATCTTGTCCAGCAAGGAGAACCCCTTTCCGGGCACCAGATCAAGTCCATTCACCAGTTGATCTTAAAAAACATCGATGATGATCATGCCGGTGTCTTTCGCAAAACCAATGTGATTATCTCCGGAGCCGATCATGTTCCTCCCGAGGAGGTGCATGTAGAAAGTGAGATGGAAAACTTTATCCACTGGTATTGCAATGAGGCGGCGGCTCTTCATCCGGTGGAGAGGGCGGCAAGGGTCCATGTGGACTTTGTAAAAATTCACCCATTTGTAGATGGCAACGGCAGAACGGCGCGACTTCTCATGAATCTGGAACTTATGAAAGAGGGCTTTCCTCCGGTAGTGCTACCGGTTGAGAAGCGACTGGAATACTATGAGGCCCTGGATGGAGCTCATACAACCGGGAATTATGAGAAATTTCTGGAGCTGATTTCCGATGTGGTGGAAGCAGCTTTCCGGCCATACTGGCATGCGCTGGGAGTGAAACCATGAATCCGCAGAAACCACCGATGGACGCAGATGAAAGGAATGGAATTATGAAACAATATAATTCCTATCCCAAAAAAAATCTGCGAGAATCTGCGCCATCTGCGGAAGAAAAATGAAAAAAGATGATCCGCAGAAACCACCGATGGCCGCAGATGACAGGATTGAATTCATAAAACGTTATAATTCCTATCCCAAAAACAATCTGCGACATCTGCGGAAAAAAATGAGCAGGGATAATCCGCAGATTACGCCGATGGGCGCAGATGAAAGGAATGGAATTATGAAGAAGTGGAAGGCCTATCCGAAATATAAAGACTCCGGGGTCCAGTGGCTGGGAGAAGTGCCCGAGGGGTGGGAGGTCTGGAAATTATCACATTTAACAGTAAGAATTGGCAGTGGAAAGACGCCTTCAGGCGGCGCTGAGGTTTATCAAAATGAAGGGATTCCATTCATTAGAAGTCAGAATGTATACGATGATGGTCTTCGACTTGATGATATTGTTTACATTGATGAATCTATAGATGAGGAGATGGCCTGGTCTCGTATATTTCCGAATGATATCTTATTGAATATCACTGGCGCCTCATTGGGAAGAACCTGTATTGTCCCAAAAGACTTTGGAAAAGCCAATGTGAATCAGCATGTTTGTGCAATTCGTATGGAGCAGTCTGAAAACTCATATTATATTGCAGGATATTTCAAAAGTGCGATTGCTAAGGCTTATTATGATTTTGCACAAAACGGTTCAGGTCGAGAGGGGCTTAATTTTGAACAAATTGGTACTATGCAAATCCCTCTCCCACCCCTCCCTGAACAAAAAGCCATCGCCGCCTTCCTGGATCAAAAGACCGCTCAGATCGACCGGCTCATTGAAAAGAAAAAGGCCCTCATCGAAAGGTTGAACGAGAAGCGAACGGCCCTGATCACCGAGTCGGTGACGGGGAAGAACCTGGCGAAGATTTTAGACGAGGAAAAAGTCTCACGTGGAGCCGCGGAGCACGCGGAGATCAAATACAAGGATTCTGGCGTGGAGTGGCTGGGAGAGATTCCGGAGGAGTGGGATGCTTTTCCAATGCGAAGAGTAACCGAGAATGTGAAAACCGGAACCACTCCAAGTGGTGCAGATGAAATATACTACAGCGAAGACGGTATAAACTGGTACACTCCTGGAGATTTTATTGGCGAAATTAGTTTAGGGGAAGCGAAAAGAAAATTATCTGAGGAAGGAATTCAAGAAGTTCGTATATTTCCACCATTTACTGTTTTGCTGGTAGGGATCGGCGCAACTATCGGGAAGGTTGCGGTTATTTTAGAAAAAAGTTCGTTCAATCAACAAATTAATGGAATTAGTTATGGGGAAGGCGTGGATCCATTGTTTGCAGCATACTTTCTGACTACCCTAAAGGATTATATTGTTAAGTGTGGAAAGTATACAACTTTGCCGATTATCAATCAAGATGAAACAAAAAGCTTGCCTTTTATCTGCCCACCCCTCTCTGAACAAAAAGCCATCGCCGCTTTCCTTGATCGTAAAACAACCCAGATCGATCAGATGAAAGAGAAGGTCCAGGCAGCTATCGAAAAGCTGCAGGAATACCGGACCTCACTGATCACGGCAGCGGTTACGGGAAAGATCGATGTAAGGGGTGAAGTATGAATCGACAAAATCCACTCTCCGCGTTCCCCGCGCCTCCGCGTGAGAAAAAGTATACCGGTAAAACCTGGCTCAACAATCTGCGAAAATCTGCGCCATCTGCGGAAAAGAAGCAGCACTTTGCGTCTCAAAAAAGCAATAATTTGAGACACAAATCCCTTTGTGTCTCACCGGTGAGTCACAGTAAATAAAGAGGTAACCCCATGACCCCGAAGATCCATACCGAAGAAACCTTTGAAGAGTCCATAGAAACTGCCCTGTTGGAACATGGTGGCTACGTAAAAGGGGATCGGGAGGACTATGATCCGGCCCTTGCCATGGAGCCGGAGAGGGTGATCGAATTTATTAAAAATACCCAGGAGAAAATCTGGAACTCTCTACAGGCGATCCACGGGGCCGATACGGAGAAGGTCGTTATTGGTAGTCTAAAAGACGAGCTGGAGATCAAGGGGATTCTCAAGGTTCTAAGACAGGGTTTTAAGTGCTACGGGAAGCTCCTTCGTGTGGTCTACTTTGCTCCCAATAACCGGCTCAATCCGGAAACCCTGAGTCAGTATAACAAAAATAGACTCTCTGTGACCCGGCAGCTCCATTTTGGAGTGGATCACAAGAAATCGCTGGATATGGTCCTCTTTGTCAATGGACTTCCGGTTGTCACCGCCGAGCTAAAAAACCCCTTCACCGGCCAGACGGTGGAACATGCCAAAAAGCAATACAAAACAGACCGGGACCCCTCTGAACTTCTTTTCCAGTTTAAGAAGCGGGCCCTGGTCCACTTCGCCGTTGATCCCGACCTGGTCTTTATGACCACAAAGCTGGACAAAGAGAAGACCTTCTTTTTGCCGTTTAACCTGGGTTATAAAGGGGGAGCGGGCAATCCTCCCACGGAAGATGGGTCGCATCGCACTTCGTATCTGTGGAATGAGGTTTGGCAGAGAGACTCCCTGCTGGATATCCTGGGACGCTTCATACACCTTCAGGAAGAGGAGAAAAAGATCCACACCGATAAAGGAATCAAGACCATCACAAAAGAGGTGATGATCTTTCCCCGGTATCACCAGCTGGATGCGGTGCGAAGCCTGATCGACCATTCAAAAAGAGCTGGAAGCGGGCACAACTATCTTGTTCAGCACTCGGCGGGTTCGGGAAAATCCAACTCCATCGCCTGGCTTGCCCACAGGCTCTCCAGCCTCCACGACGAAAACGATCAGTTGATCTTCAATTCGGTCATTGTGATTACGGACCGAATTGTGCTGGATCAGCAGCTACAAAAGACGGTCTATCAATTCGACCATAAAGCCGGAGTGGTCCAGAAGATCGATGAGGATACGAAGCAGCTGGTCCGGGCTCTTGCCAACGATACGCCCATCATTATATCAACCATTCACAAGTTCTCCTTTGTGACCGAGGCCATGGAGAAGCTCAACCAGGAGAATGCTACAATTGATGGGATCGAAATCGCTACAAAAGGGAAACGCTTTGCTGTGATCGTGGATGAGGCCCACAGCTCCCAGTCGGGGGAGACGGCCATGGAGGTCAAAAGCGTTCTGAACAAGGACGGCGTGGCCGAAGCTGCCGCAAAGTATATGGCCGAAAACGAACTGGATGCGGATGAAGAGGATACCGTCATCCGCGAAATGCTCAAACGGGGAAAACAGCCCAACATCAGCTTTTTCGCTTTTACCGCCACGCCCAAATACAAGACCAAGCACATCTTCAATGAACCAGGTCCCGGTGGCCAGGTCCCTTTTCATGAGTATACCATGAAACAGGCCATCGAAGAGAGGTTCATCATGGATGTCCTCAAGAACTATACAACCTACCAGACCTATTACCGGATCGTGCAATCCACGGAAGAAGACCCGCAGGTAAAACGAAAGAAGGCGGCAAGGGCGCTGGCCAGGTTCCTGACGCTGCACCCTCACAACATTCGCCAGAAAACAGAGGTGATGGTGGAGCACTTTCGCAGTAGTGTCATGCATAAGATCGGTGGTCGGGCCAAGGCCATGGTCGTTACCGAGTCGAGAATCCACGCGGTCCGCTACAAGCAGTCTTTTGATGATTATATAAAAGAGAAAGGCTATAAAGGGATCAAATCCCTGGTAGCTTTCTCCGGTACCGTGGAAGATCCCGATGCACCGGGAAAGAGTTATACCGAAGTCGGAATGAACGACGGAATCAAAGAGAAAGAACTTCCCGGGAAATTTGATACGGATGAATACCGTGTCCTCCTTGTGGCCGAAAAATACCAGACCGGATTTGACCAGCCCTATCTTCATACCATGTATGTGGACAAGCGTCTATCGGGAATTCAGGCTGTGCAGACTTTGTCGCGTTTGAATAGAACCTGTGCAGGGAAAGAAGACACATTTGTTCTCGATTTTCGAAACAAGACAGAAGATATTTATGAATCCTTCAAACCGTTCTATGAGTTTACTCCTGTTGATGATTTGATCGAAGCAAAACACCTTTATCGTTTGCAGACTCAGATCGATGAAGAGGGGATCATATTTGCAGGGGAGATCGACGAATTTTGCAAAGTCTATTTCCAGCCAAAACGGGAGGAGTCCAGATCCGATCAGGGGAAACTGTATAAGATCATCGATAAAGCAGTGGATCGCTTCAAGGAGCTGGAAGATGAAAAGCAGGAGGAGTTCAAGGGGCTTCTTGTGAGTTTTCGCAATATGTATGGCTTTCTCTCACAGGTGATTCCCTTTCAGGATACCGACCTGGAAAAGCTCTATATCTCTACCAGATTTCTCTTAACGAAACTGCCCAGACGAGCCACAGGGCCCGGATACCATCTGGAAGATGAAGTCCAGCTCAAATACTATAGACTGCAGAAAATCAGCGACGGCAGCATTGATTTAACAGGCGGGGAAGCTCATCCTCTGAAAGGTCCCGGTGATGTGGGAACCGGTATGGAAGACAAAGATGTCCCTCTGTCTGAACTTATCGAAGTCCTCAATGAAAGATTTGGAACTGATTTTACCCAGGCAGACCAGCTTTTCTTTGATCAGATAGCTCAGGAGGCTGTGGAAAGTGAATCTCTCAAGGATGCCGCCATAGCAAATAGCATCGAAGATTTCCGCTCCGTTTTTGAAAAATCTTTCGAGGGTCTGATTCTGGATCGCATGGAGGGCAATGAGGAGATCACAACAAAGCTACTCCAGGAACCTGAATTTAGAAAGGTTACTTTTGAGAATCTGCTTAAGAAGGTTTATGAGAAGTTGCTGGAGTAATAATGAAATTATTGAGTCAAAACAATATCTGCGAAAAGTATTTTATATGTGATGGATTCATATTGTAGAGTAGGAAATTGGTTAAAAAGACAACTTAAATAATGCAAAAAAGTCCATGTTGTTTTTTTCTAAACTAATTTTTTCTTTACTATTTTCAATCATAATATTTACTTGCGTTAGCATACCCGTCGCGCCTCTGATTTTCATGTGTAATTCGGCGGGTTTCCAATGCATCCCCCCGTTTGCTTCGGCGGCGGGCGCAGGGCTGCTCATTTCGGGCAGCTTCTGATTATTGAATGAATCATTATGACAGATAACAATAATCAAAGCGTCTGGAAAATCCTTCCAAAAACAATCGATTCCGCAAACATCTGGGAGGATGATAAACTTGAATATAAAAATATCGCAGCAAATCTGACCCCGATTATCCTTAACTACGAGACTCCCTTCGCCCTCTGTCTCAATTCCCCATGGGGAACCGGGAAGACCTTTCTAATTGAAAGGTGGGCTACAGAACTGAAACAGCAAAAAAGGATTTGCATATACTTCAATGCCTGGGAAGCAGATTACCACAGTTCCCCTTTTCTCAGCTTTTTTACAGAAATTAAAAGCCAGCTTGAAGCATCCCCGGCAAATAAAAAAATGAAATCAAAGCTTGGGGAGTTAACAAAGAGGAGTGGCAGGTTTCTTCTTGGTCTTGGCCCTGTAGCCATCAAAGCTGCTCTCAGAAAAGGTTTAGGTGACAGTGGCGTTGAAGAAATAAATGAATTGTTTGAGAAGGCAACGGAAAAAGAGATAACCGATGCTATTGGTAAATTCGCAGAGAAAAAAGTTAAAGAGACACAGGAACAAAAGAAATCCATAAATGAGTTTAGAAAAATATTATCTAATATCGTAGTAGAATTAAATCAAGAAAGCTCGGAATATTTAGCCCCACTAATAATATTCATTGATGAACTGGATCGTTGTAAGCCACTATTTGCTATCGAATTGCTCGAGTCTATCAAGCACC
>JBNKQE010000274.1:0-6918 GCA_050295715.1 Leptospirales bacterium | reverse complement strand
TTACTATTATGCTGTAGTAACATCGTACGAACTTAGTAGAAAGGATAGGTTGAAGCTTGTTGGAGATAGCAATTATACTCTGGAACCGGTAACAGTAACGGGAGACGGCAAACCGAACGTGCCGGGTGATAAACCAGGTGATAAAGATATCGCAAAAAATGGTCCGGGCGGTCTCTATGATGAATCAGCTTCCGGGAATCCTGAAAAATTCATGGTTAAATCCCTTATTGCCGTTAACTCCGATGAAGGTGTTAAAATCAGTTGGGAAAAGATTGAAGAGAGAGGAGTAGAGTATAATATCTATCGTGCAGATAAACCGCTTGATAGGGAATCTGCATTTTCACAAGCCGAGAGAATCGGCACCACGGCAACTGAAAATACATTCATTGATGTGACCCCCTATCCGGAACGGCAGGTTTACTATGGTGTTAGTACGGTCAGTTTAAGAAGTGGAAAAGAGTTTATTCCACTCAGATTTAATCAATCCTATATAAGTCATACTTATCATCGTGTTGTAACTGAAGATAACAGTCTTCTTCCTTCACTGTTCACAGCCTCGCAAATGAATAAATCCGATATTTCTCTGCGATGGAAAGATGCTGGAAAAGAAATTTCCGGATATAATTTGTATCAGTCAAATTTACCCATTTACAGCGAAGTAAAGAAGAATCAGGCAAAATTAATTACCACAATCCCTGCCGGTGTTCAGACTTTCAAAATTTCAAATATGAAAGATGGAAGATATTTCTTTGCGCTTATTCCTCTGAAAAGCAGCGGTAAAGAGTTTCTTGAGTTTGCAGAAGGGCGAACATTTACAGGATTTGCTGTACATATTGCCAGGGGAGATGAGAAGAAAGAATCTCCGGAAGATCTTAAAAAGAAATATGCTGTCTCTGATATTATAATTTCAGATACGGAAACTGGAGTTCAGATAACCTGGAAACCGGCACGTGTTGATAATATTATTTATACTATTTATAGAGTTCCCAGAGGAGACGATGGTAAAGGCCGGATGGAAAATGCGGTAATAATCGGGTATGTCAGAAATGGTGAAAATCGATTCATGGACACACGTCCATTAAGAGAAAAGGTATTCTATCTAATTACCGTAACCGATCGGGCAACAGATAAAGAATATAGAATTTACAAATATGGGCAAACCTATACCGGACATCAATATGGTGGAGAAGCTAAAATAGAAGAAGTAAATGGATCTGATGTCCCACAGGTTTTTATGGCCTACCAGCCATCAGCAACTGCAGTAAAGTTAATGTGGGTCCCCGGGAAGAAGAAACCCGTTGGGGGCTATCACATATTTCGCAGTTCTCGCCCTATCGCCAATCACGTTGAACTCTCCCGATCCATGCTGCTGACGGTTGTTGATGGATCACGAAGTGAATATCTGGATGCATCTCTTAGAGAGGGCCATTATTTCTATGCAATTTTTCCGGCTGACTCCGAGGGAGGACTGAGCAGAACCTTTATAAAAGGACAGACCTACCTGGGAGATCCTGTTGAAATTTATAAAAGTGAAGAAGAGCCTCCTAAAAAAGAACCGGAGCCGGTAAAAAAAGAAGAGCCTCCTAAAAAGAAACCGGAACCTGTAAAAAAAGAAGAACCACCGAAGAAAGAGCCGGTAAAGGAAATTGTTCCTTCTGCACACATTGCCTATTTTCAGGCAGGTTATGATGGAGTAGGTATCGCATTTAGCTGGAACGTTAGAAATATTGCTCCAAAAGATGAACTGAAAGTCCATCTGTACGAAATCGATAGACAGGTGGTCGATTTTAAAGAGCTGCAGCGCTACGGTAGTATCTTAAAAAGCTTCCCGGCTGAGTCTACAGGGTATCGGATTATCAATCCCGATCCGGGTTATCATTTTTTTGCACTCATGATTGAAAAAAATGGTGAATTTGATACTCGCATGATCCCCGGCATAAACATCTTGCCAGGCCCTGTCTTTGTAAGAGAGAAAATTCCGGAACCGGAAGTAAAAAAGGAAGAGCCTGAGAAAAAACCGATCGAAAAGCCGGAACCGGAAGTGAAAAAGGAAGAGCCTGAGAAAAAACCGGTCGAAAAGCCGGAAATGGACAAGGATTTCTGGAATGAAAAACAAATCCCGGAAGACAAAAGTGATAAGAACAGACCTCACTACGATTATGATTTAGAATACGGAAATAATCCAACGGAAATCGTCAAAAGAGCACTGGAGCAGTATGATGAACCATTGGATCGAATTAATGCTGTTATTGCAGAAACATATATGAAAAAGGATTTTGGCGGAGCAGTTGAGAGTCTTTCATATTTTGTAAATGATCGATCTCTCAGCAGCGAAAACCGCGGACGGGCTATGCTCTATATGGGATTATCTTACTTTGAAATGAGACAGTTCCGAAAAGCGATGATAATATTTATGACCGAAGAAGTTAAAAATGCTTATCCTCGCAGGGCTCGTTTCTGGTATGATAGAAGTATTGAAATGCTGCGTTAATATTGGATTTTCAGTTAGTTTATCATTCAAGTGAATGATAAATAACACACTTGCCCTGTGAATATACATGATGTATACAGGTAAATAGGAATATTTGTAGAGAAGGAATAGAACTTTCAGGGTTGAATCACATGCTTACCGGATTACAAAAAAGCGTTTTAATTGCAGGACTGGGTCTGCTCGCCGGTGGAAGCGGTCTAATGATCTATGATCGATTTCGCCCTGCATATAGAGTGGAACCCGATTCATCTTATAAGACTCTGGATCCATCCAAATTAAGTCAGCCTGAGAAAGATGCCCTTGTTGAAATTCGAGAAGCAGAAGAGTATCTGAGACAGAATTCTAAGAAATCTGCCAGGGAGGCAATGGTTTTATTCAATCGCGTACTTTCCAGAGACCTGAATCAATCAATCAATCAACTTTCACGCTTTGGTCTGGGTGTGGCACTGGAAAGACTGGATGACCAATCAGCCGCACTGGTTCATTACAGAGAATTAAAAAAACAGGGAATAATGGACCCGACTCTTGCTGCTCGCGTGGATTACAGACTGGGCAAAGTTCTTCTTGAAATCAATCACGAGGAAGAAGGTCGGTCCTTACTTGAGAGAACCCTGTCCACAACTGATGATAACAACCTGAAATCAGACATACATGCGGCATACGGTAATTACTTCATGTCCCGTGGGGATCGTAAAAGAGCTGTTGAAAATTATACAATCGCATTGAAATACAATCCGGATAATCTAAATGCGGAACTTCGAAGGGCTCAGGCGACGCGCAAAAGAGGGAAATACCGTCAGGCTTATGAGTATTATGATGACTTTTTAGTCGGTGCTGCCAACCTGGACCCTTCAAAGAAATCAAAAGTTGTAAAAAACTTACGAAGCAAGGCATATGAACAGGGGATAATAGCTTACAGATCCGAGAAATACAGCGAAGCGATAACACATTTTAACAAGGTTATTACATCTTATCCCGATTCAGCATACACTGAAAAATCTTACTACTGGATGGGCGAGAGTTACGAGCATCTGGGCAATTCCGACATGGCTATTAATATGTACAATAGAGCATTGAAGAATGAGAATGATTCTATGGACCAACCGGCACTGATAAAGAAAGGAATTATCCTGCATTCGAAAGGAAAACTGGAAGAGGCCCTTATCTCATTTAAGAAAGCCTCTGAAGATTATCCGGGGGGAGACTTCACTGATAGAGCCATAGAATGGAAAAATGAGACTGTGGCCCAGATCAAAGAGAATAGTATTCTTGAAAGTTATTCCCTTGAAAATAACTATTTTAATTGATTCGCTACACTGTTGATTCGAAATTAACCGGTTACAGAATATTTTTATTTATTATTGCGTATTCTCTTTCAGGTAAGTCGTCCTTATCCTGGCGCCGCAATACTAACTGTCTCAGTGTAAAATATATATCAATCAAGTATATAACACGATCAATGCCTGTTCGTTTAAGTACTTTTTTTGACATAGGATTTCTAGATCATGTCAGAAATGGAAAAAAATAAAAAATCTTCCAGTCGTAAGAGTGAACATTTCCAGTTTCTCTTTGAATCAGCAAGCGATTGTCTACTAATACTTGATCTTCACGGTACAATCATAGATATAAACGAGTCCGGATCATTTCGACTTGGCTACACAAAAGATGAAATGATCGGACAGCCGATTTCAAAGTTTGACAGCCCGGATTTTGCATCGCATGTTAAAGAACGAATCGCAGAGGTAATTCAAAAAGGTTCCGGCAGATTTGAATCAGCACATATCCATAAGGACGGAACAGTCATACCAGTTGAAGTAAATACAAGATTAATTGAACTGGATGGTAAAAAGCTCCTGTTCAGTATAATTCGAGATGTTACAAAAAGAAAAAAATATGAAGATGATTTAAAAGCACGTGAAGAAAAATACCGGGCTGTAATAGAGACTTCTGCCGATGGATTCTGGATGGCTGATGCCACTGGAAAATTACTCGAAGTAAATGACGTCTATGTGAAACAATCCGGATATTCTCGCGAAGAGCTTCTTACGATGAAAATATCTGACCTGGAAGCTAAAGAGAATCCGGAAGATACGAAAGCTCATATCGATAAACTACTTACTGAAGGTCATGACCGCTTTGAAAGTCTGCACAGGCGAAAAGATGGTAGTATATGGCCCGTTGAAATTGTAACCAATTTCTGGCCGATAGAAGATGGAATATTTTTTGTATTCATAATAGATATAACAGAAAGAAAGAAATCACTGGAACAGCTTCATTTAATGGCACTTGTATTTCAGCATGCAGTAGAAGCCATGCTGATTACAGACAAGAACAATCGAATTATAAATATCAATGAGTCGTTTGCAAAACTCACCGGCTATACACTGGATGATGTTCAAAATAAAAATCCAAAAATTCTGGCCTCAGGAAGAGAGAATAAAGATTTTTATAAACAGATGTGGAGATCGATTCTGGAGGAGGGATCCTGGCAGGGTGAAGTATATGACCGAAGAAAGGACGGCAGCATTTATCCCAAATATCTGTCCATAAATACCGTTCGAAACAGCGAAAATGAAATTGCTTTTTTTATCGGAAGCTTCATGGACATAACGGAACGCAAACTCGCTGAAAACAAAATTCGAAAACTTGCCTACTCCGATACTCTGACAGGTCTCCACAATCGTTTAAGTTTAATCAGTCAATTCGAACAGGAGCTGTCTATTGCGAAGAGAAGCTACAGTGTACTTGCCATGCTCTTTATTGATCTGGACAGATTCAAGGTAATTAATGATACACTGGGGCACCAGGCAGGAGATCTCCTGCTGATAGAAGTTTCAGAACGAATCAGGACGGCTATTTCCGCACATGATGTAGTGGCCCGTCTCGGAGGCGATGAATTCGTTGTTATATTGAATCAATTAACCTCAATTGAGGATGCTGCCTCGGTAGCTATGACGATAATTGAAAGGATATCAGATCCCTATGAACTGGAAGGGCATCGGCTAATCACATCTGCCAGTATAGGAATTTCCGGTTACCCGAACGATGGGAAGGATGCCACCTCACTCATGCAGAATGCCGATACAGCCATGTACCAGGCTAAAAATGAGGGTGGAAAAAACTTTAAGTTTTTCAATCACGAAATGAACCAGAAAGCACTTGAGCGATTGAATGTGGAGAATGGCCTCTACCGCGCCCTTGAAAAAGAAGAGTTTGAAATCTACTACCAGCCACAAATTTCCAGAGATGGGAACATTGAGGGTGTTGAAGCGTTGATTCGCTGGAATCATCCAACCGATGGACTTATACCGCCGGATCGTTTTATTCCGGTTGCAGAAGAGACCGGAATCATCCTTCCTGTAGGTCGATGGATCGTTGAAAACGCATGCAGGGCGCTGCGGCGCTGGATGGATAGTGGTCACTCAATTAGCAGGATAGCAGTCAACCTATCAATTCATGAATTTCTTCAGGATGGGTTTGATGAATTCTTAATTGAAATCCTCCAAAAAACTGGTATTTCACCGCATAATCTTGAACTCGAATTAACAGAGAGTATGGCGATGACAAATCCGGAAAAATTCACAAAAGTAATGCACTCCATTAAAGAGACTGGAATTCGGCTCTCTATAGATGACTTTGGAACCGGCTACTCTTCGCTTGCATACCTGGGGAGATTCCCAATCGATACAATAAAACTGGATAGATCGTTTATTGAGCAGATGCAGACAAGCAAAACAGTACTCGCTATAATCGTCAGCACAATTGAACTGGCCGGCAAACTGGGAATGGATATTATTGCCGAAGGTGTCCAAACCGGCGCACAGTCTGTAAAACTTTTTGAGTATGGATGTAAGCTGCAGCAGGGTTTCTATTTTTCAAAGCCGATTCCTGAAAATGAACTGATTCAGTATCTGGATCGAAACTGAAAATTGCCCTGATCATAACGGGTCAGGCAATTTCACATCCATACTTGAAAATTCGTAAATTGCAGGAACAATGTCCTTGATACTCGCAACAGATTTTACAAATTCTTCCGCCCTGGATCCGTATGCAAGCAGGGGAACCGGGTTTTTTGTATGACTCTCCGTTGACATATCTTCCAGGTTTCCATGATCGGACGATAGGATAAGCAGCTCATCTTCCCGGTTCAGTGTATCAATAATTCCTCTTAAAAAACCCTCAATATTTCTAATTGCCCATGATGCCATCTTCCAGTCTGAATCATGTCCGGCCTTATCCGTTAAGAAATACTCAAATATTGTCAGGTCATATTGACGGGACATCTCCACATAATCTCGGCCCCTTGTAAATGAGTCGATTACAGGAAAGAGTTCTTTGCTCCCAGGAGAAATCTGATGAAGAGCTTCATGGGTTATGTCCATAAAAATCGCCTGACCTTTTTTTAAGTCATCCATAGTCAGGGGTGT
>JBNKQE010000273.1:0-6927 GCA_050295715.1 Leptospirales bacterium | reverse complement strand
GCTACAGCATCGTTGCGAAAAGAGATCCTCCATCTTTTTGAAGAGTGCCAGCTTTATACACTTCGAATTTTGAGAATCGATGATAAACTTGTTTTTGACCGGACCCTGCCTTTTGAGAAGAACCTGATGAAACCTGGCGATCAATCCGGTCTCTACAAAAGTGTGAAGCTTCTGCACGGAGAGATTGTTGCGTTTTATTCAAAGCTTCTGAATGCAAAGCTGGAAGAGTCTGAGGCAAGAGAGCTGGAAAGGATTATCTATGCGTCGCGTAATATTATGAATTCAGTTAAGAATATAAAAGGACTCCGACATGATCTGGATGAGTTTGATAACTCGGACAATGAGATTTTGAATGCTCAGTATAAACAGTTTCGTCGCAGGCTTCTCGACCTCTATCATGATATCCTTCATTTTCGAGATATCCCGGATCTTGAAGAACAGTACAGCAAACTGCTGCGAACCCTTGTCCGAATTGAAAATATGGACAATCGGTTTATTCAGGAAATCATGGCCAATGCTGCCGATGGAGATATAAATCAGCTTGAGATCGCTTCTTTACTCATGGCCAATCGCCTGTTCAGTCAGTCCTGTCGTTTACAGGTATTTGCCATGAAAGATCTCCTTCTAAGTGAGAAAGAGATTTACGATTTTGATCATGCAATGGATATGAAAGAACTGCTGGATGAAGAACAGGATGAGGCCAAGGATACTGTCGAACAGGATCAGAGATCCGTTTAGACGTAAAGATAGTTCTACGATCATGAAAAAAATCGCAGGGAGTATCTCTTACTTTTTCGTCTATAGTTCTGTATGGAGAATACAAAAAACGCAAAGAAAAAAAACACGAGAAAGAAATCTTCCGGGAAACAGACTGGAACTGGCGGATCGAAGAGTAAAGTGTCTCAGGAGGCTGTACCCAACCACGTAATTCCGGAAGAGTTGCATATTATTCCCGGGGTAATTAAAACGTATTTGTTTATCGCTGCCTTCTTTCTTCTATTTGCATTTCTGCTCTATCAGTCATTTTTATTAATTGAACCATTCAGCACCTCTTTGCTCTGGGCAGTTGTTATCGCTTTTGCTACCAATCCTGTAAAGAGCAGGGTTTTGAAACTACTTGGAGGTAGAAAAAATCTCACAGCGCTCCTGATGACCGTGGGAGCTTTCCTTTTAGTCATAGGTCCCGCCGTTTATCTGATCTTTAATCTGACGACCCAAATATTGGGGATCTATCGTCACGGCAAAATGTATATTAATTCGGAGGAATGGCAGAATTTGCAGGAAATGCTTCAACATTCGCTTTCCGGAAAATTGGTATCCTTGAGCTTTCTTAAGGAGATCAATCTCTGGGAAATAATTTTAAACAGTCTTAAAGATATATCAACACACATGGCAGCACAGCTGGGAGGAGCTCTTAAAAATACTTTTGCAATTGTTATCAATTTTATGATCATGATTTTCGCACTCTTTTTTATCTACAGGGATGGAGAAAATTACTACGCTACAATTCTTCGCATTACACCATTTGCCGAGAGGCAGAAAATTATTGTATCTCGAAAATTGATAGATACTTTTTCTGCGGTTATCTATGGAGTATTTCTTATTGCGTTTATCCAGGCAACATTAACTGGAATTGGTATGGCCATCTTTGGTATTCCTTTCTACTTATTCTGGGGTGTCATGGCTTTTCTTACAGCTTTAATTCCCGTGATGGGGGCGGCTTTCGTATGGGTTCCCGCCGCATTCTATTTATTTCTCCAGGGTCATCCGGTTGCAGCCTTCCTGTTTGCTTTATGGGGACTTTTGCTTGTATCTACTCCGGATAATTTTCTTCGCCCGTTATTGATTGGAAATCGAGCAAGGCTTCCTGTCTTTTTTCTTTATATTGGAATTCTTGGAGGTTTAAAAGTTTACGGAATGACCGGAATACTTCTTGGTCCATTGATCGTTACACTGGTTCTTGCATTCACCAGGATCTATAAAGAAGATTATATGATATTCAGTTCTCCGGAACTGAAAGATGATGAGTAAGCTGGACAAATAAACTAAATGGTTTACCATCTATCAAATGAGAAAACGTGCATGGGAAAAGAAATATTTTCCGCCCGGTCATAGAACTGCGTCAGAATAAAACGAACAACTACGAGGGGCGGATCGTGAATCGATGAGGATCAGTTTATCTGAGTCATTTTATTCGAGTTCCGAGTCAGGAAATCCTGAACGAGTTTCACATCGGGAGTATCATCTTTCATCAGCTGGAATTCCACTCCTTTTTTCTTGAGAGCGGCACGGGTCCTTCCACAGGCCCATTGTGCGATAAATTTATCGCAGTCGGCCACGGTATCGGCCAGAAGTCCGTGCGTGTCGTTATGTTCTTTATCATGGTGATGGTTGTGTTCGTGACCGGTATGGTCGTGATCAAGGGAGTGATGATGACTGTGGTTCTCACCTTCCTCTCCATCTCCGTGGTCATGGTCACATTGTCCCGGGCTTTCAGGATTGGCCTTCGGATTGTTTCGAAATTCGACCAGACGAACTCCGCTCCACATTCCCGATCCTGTTTTTTCTAATATAGCAAAGAGGGGAGCATGACCTCCGTTTTCAAAGGAGGAAAAATTTTCATCAGCTATGGGTACGACAATTTTCATAAATGCCTCGGTGAAATAATAAGTCAGGATATCCTATTGTTCTTGAGATGAATCATCCGCCAATATGTTTCATTTTTATGATTGCATTTGTTTTTTTTTTGGCAGATTTTCCGGGTGACTGGTGTGGAATTTCCGGATGGCAGAGACTGTTATAAAATTTATCTATATCCGTTTGGCTGCTTCGATCCATAGCTCGCTGATTTTCATAAGACCTGCGTATTCCTTTGAGTCTTTCGCATGACTGTCAGCAGCTCTATGATATTTTCTGGAGACCCGGGTAGCCAGTCTCCTGGCATCTTCTCTTCCGGGATGACGAATTTCGTCAATGGGTATTGCATCGAGATTTGCAATAACGTGGATTCCTGTTTTTTTTCTAACAAGGGTTATGAACGCCTCACTGGCCGAATGAACCCTCTGGTTCCAGGCTGCCTGATCATTGGAATACTTCATATAGCTGTGCTGACGAAGCATATCCAGAATCCCTGCTAACTCTCCTTGAAATTCCTGTGGCCCCATAACAAGTACGACGGAAAACTTAGATATATTTAACAGATTCTGTCTGAATATTTCTTATTTTATAATTTATTATTGAGGACTTCATGGTTATTTATCTACAGTTATTAACCGATTATGAAATTCAATTAAATGTACATGTGGGCTCTCAATTATTCTGCTTAATTTTTCATAAGGCGTAAATATTACAGATAGACTGTAGCAATAAATATCATATTTTTCCATGATAATCGGGCTGTTCTCTTCCACTTTCCGGTTGGACAGAGCAGGGCATATCTATTGAAATGGATCTTATGAAAGAAGCCATCTACAGTATAACAGCCAGTTCTGCAAAAGACGATCCATCTCCGCTAGTGATCGCCGGGAGAAAGTTTCAGTCACGCCTGTTTGTCGGGACCGGGAAGTTTTCATCTCAGGAACTCATGGCTCGATCTGTGGATGCCTCGGCCAGTGAGATGGTAACCGTGGCTCTGCGCCGGGTTGATCTGACATCATCCATGGAGGAGCAGGATCCTGTCTCTTTTCTTGATAGATCCAGAATTCAGCTTCTCCCAAACACCTCGGGAGCCCGCGATGCGGAAGAGGCTATCCGTCTGGCACGTCTGGCCAGACAGATGGGCGGCGGCGACTGGCTCAAGCTTGAGGTGACTCCCGATCCTGTCTATCTGCTGCCCGACCCTGTCGAGACACTCAAGGCAGCTCAGGTTCTTGTAAAAGACGGCTTTAAGGTCCTTCCCTACATTCACGCCGACCCGGTTCTTGCGCTACATCTGCAGGACGCTGGATGTGTTACTGTTATGCCCCTCGGTTCGCCGATTGGTTCCGGGCAGGGTATCAAGACTCTGGAAAGCATTCGTATAATCATAGAACAGGCGCACGTTCCGGTTGTAGTCGACGCAGGAATTGGAGCGCCGTCACACGCCGCTCAGGCCATGGAGATGGGAGCCGACGCCGTTCTTGTCAATACGGCCATTGCAATCGCGTCCGATCCTGTCATTACTGCCCAGGCATTTGCTCTGGCAACAGTAGCCGGACGTCAGGCATTTTTACATGGTTCCTCAACAGGGTCTGCCTCAGTGCCATCCCATGTATGGAACAAAGCCTCTGCTTCAAGTCCCCTTACCGGGTTTCTCGACGAAGAGAAGCGATAAATTCTAGTTTTATTATACCCACCCGTCTGTAATATCATTATATATATAAAATTAGATGGATTATTTGGGCACGTCCAGCCCTCTTTCACAGTCGGACTGGACCGGGCTCTCTGTCACGGGGCCCCGGCTGCCTTAGTCCTGATTCGATATTTAAATTGAAAACACGGAAAAGAATTCTGACATTGAAATAAGAGGCTGTCCCCAAACAGCCTCTTGCAACACACGATGTGTTGCCACCTGCGAAATTTCGTTGGAAATTGAGCAAGGGTCTAAATATAAAAGGTTTGTGTTTTCAATTTTCAATACCTTTTCTGTCATCTTGACAATACCACGCCAGGCAGCCACCCCTGTTCCCATCGATCCCTCGTGCATTGAGTCTATTCAAGTAAAATGTAAAAAGCTATAAGCATTACAAAAACGTTTGGCGTGGGTTTGACTTGTTGTGATTCAAGAATGAAATTTGTATGAATCATAACATATTTAATTAAAATCCGACGGGATATACCGTTAAAAAAAAATGGAAAAAAATTAACGCATGGGTTATCGTAAATTGTGGATAATATTGCAACGATAGTCTTTAAAAATACATTGACGGATATCTATTCAAAAAAAAGATAATTGAGTGATACTGAGTTAATGATCATAGGATGGGTGTTTTGAAAAATTTAGCATACATACATAATCTTGTAATTTCTGCATTTGTTGCATTTTCCTTATTTGCGTGTGCTCCCGGGGCAGGGGGTGGAGATGATTCGACAGGACTGGCGGCTTTGCTTCTAGGACCCGGCAGCTCCACCGAGGACCCTACCGAACCCCCTGCAACAGTGCTAACTGTGGAGAACCCTGTTTTCTCTCCTGTAGCAGGTTCTTATTCTTCCACAAAGGATGTAACGATAGAAACATCTACGGTTGGTGCCACAATATATTATACAGATAATGGTTCTGATCCACAGTGTCCCGCATCGACAGTTGGTAATGAATATACTGGAAGTATATCAGTGCCAACCAGTATTACACTTAAAGCAATAGCCTGTAAGGCAGACATGAATCCTTCTCAAGTTATTACAGCAACGTATACAATTGAAGGAACAGTGGCCGCTCCTACTTTTTCAAAAGCGGGAGGTGTTTACACATCGGATTTGAGTGTCTCCTTGAATACCACAACATCTCTTGCAACAATTCGCTATACGACAGATGGTAACGATCCTGATTGCAGCACTCCTGCAGGGACACTTTATTCTACACCGGTAGATATAGCTTATCCGGATAGTATTACTTTAAAAGCAATTGCATGTCGAACAGGATTTACATCATCTTCAGTAACGTCTGCTTCTTATGATCTAACTTCCACGACTCCTACCGTTACAGTATTACCCGCAAGCGGTGGCTATATAGGATCAAGTGAAAGTATTACACTTCAGTTCAGTGAAAGTATGAATACATCGTCTCTGGCTGTAAGTGGAACGCTGGGATCAGTGTCATCTGCCTGGTCTGATACAAGTTTTGTGAATGATAAAGTGACTTTGTCCCCCTCCAGTAGCTGGAACCTGGGTATGGACAAAACCCTTATTGTAGATATAAATGATCTTGCTGGAAATCCCGTTTCGCAGATCAATTTGACTTACTCCGTTATAGAGGGATCCGTATTTTATGTAAGCACTACTGGCAGCAGTTCATACGATGGATCGAGTCCAGCACAAGCTTTCAACAGCGTGCGGAATGCACTGAGCAGTGGTACTATGGTAATTACCAGTTATGACCCATTTGAATATCACTTGGAGTATGCAGTGAATCCCGGGGATATTATTCTCGTAGCGGGTGGTACGTATAATCTGGATTCCTCCTCAGCTCTCGATGTTATTGCATTAAAAGACGGTATCTCTGTATATGGTGGATTTAATTCCGATTTTACAGATAGAGATACAGGAGTTTATGAAACTATACTGAATGATACATGTTCTTTATCTTGCATATACAATCCTGTGGGCTCCACGAGTATTTCCCAATCAGCGGTATTCGATGGATTTACTGTAAATGCAGCGGCAAAGTACGCCATGTTTATCTATAACAGCAGTGGACTGACGATTTCAAACAATAAAATTAACGCGGGAACTGCAACGGGAAGTTATAATTATACTGCAGGTATATATCTGGACTCCAGTGGTACTGTGATTGAAAACAATACAATTCACGGGGGGACTGCTGAGTATGCGACCAATGGCATCCTTGTTGCAAGTAGCCGTTCACCTGTACTTCGAAACAATGTAATTCATGGTGGAATAGCTACCGGTGATGGAGGCATGAATCCCGGTATAAGTACAGGAATTAGTTCTCTCGGATCACCTATCCTATACAATAATACGGTTTATGGTGGTGACAGTACCTTACCTATCTCCCTTTCGTTGAGCAATGGAAGTGCTTTTGTGGAAAATAATATATTTTTCGGAGATTCAACTACAACATGTGTTTTTGAGACTAATACAAGTCCTTCCAGTTTTTCAAATAATCTCCTTTTTGGCTGTGGTGTTTATTATAAAGATTATAATACTTTTAACGACTTCGATACAATGTGTTCAGGAGTTCCAGGAAATAGCACATGCACAACAACTTTGTCT
>JBNKQE010000272.1:0-6927 GCA_050295715.1 Leptospirales bacterium | reverse complement strand
CGTCCGATGTACAGATAAGGTTGATAGAAAACCAAAAATCTTGAATGGGGGACATTTGATTATAGATTTCAAGTGTGCCCGATTTATAAATTATTATATACAACGAATCCGCATTGGCGGAAAATAGAGATCTCATGGACATCAGCGTAAAAAAAGACGATAAACGTGTACTAATCGGACTGGACGGTAGCCTCGATATTTATACGTCACTGGATTTGAAGAGTACTCTGGAAGAACATGTGCAGGGAGACGCTCCTGAAGTCGTAATAGACATGGAGAAGTTGAACTACATTGATTCCAGTGGAATTGGTATTCTCATAAAAGCCTTGAACTATGTTCAGGGATTGAATGGTAAGCTCAGTGTGGCAAACCTTAAACCAGTGATTGAGAAAGTATTCAAGGTAAGTGGACTGACCACCTATTTTGAAATACTCTCTCCTGAAGAATTCAAGCAGAGATTTTCATAAGGCTCGATTCTCAGGCAAGTTCAATCAGTTTCCCGGAGGATGGGTGCTTATAAAGGCATCCCAGATGGCAAAAAAACCATTTTCCGTGGAGGGAACGAGCTGTACGTGTATTCTACCCTGCTTAATATGTTCTCGTTCTATCGGGATTACAAGCGGGGTTAGAAGAAATGCGCCTCCACCCATGTAATACAGACCAGCCTTAACACCATTGATTCTGACTTCCAGCCAGTGTACTATGGGCATATCAAATCCACTTTGATGAGTATGGGATATTTTTCCATTCAGGGAAGGGCGGCAGTAGCCTGATGCCAGTGAGTCATCATACTCATTTAGAGGCATGAAGGTTACAAGATCCAGGTAAAGAAACTGCCGAACGTTACCTCTGGATTGCAGTTCAAAATCCAGACCGTAATGAGGAATTACAGCCGCAACCCCGTCATTCAGGTTTCTGAACGGGCAATCTCCAATAAGAGCCAGGTTTCTGGCATTTCCCCATACCTTCAGTTCCCGTTCCGTTATAAATTGTATTGCAGTACTTTCCGGAGTAAAATCAACCTCGAATGGCAATTCTTCCGGTGCTTCAACTCCGGGAATACTCCAGGATGGGTTCAACGGAAGTATCATAAGAATCCATGTCAGGCGGCGAAGTATTAAACTATTGATAGATATGGTCATATTCATATGGTTGCACGGCATAGGGGTTGCAAATTATCCGGCAGCATTCATTTTAAGTAATTTCACTGATATTGCATAAAACTGCTGCGTCATTGCAGAGTGTTCCTTAATAGTATCGGAAGTCGGAGAATTTCGGAAAGATTCTTTTTCGGTGGATTTTACCGGAGGCTGTGAGGAATTGGAACACGAGGTATCATTTTCTACCTGGTATGCAGGGCGCCTCCAGCCCTCGCAAGGGCGAGAGCTGGACCGGGCCCAGAAGCTGATATCCCGCCGGTTTTCGAAGAATGAATAAAGATAGTTGCTGCGGGCGGTCTATCTACTCGGTCCCTGGCGCTAGAAATGAATAAATTTCCTTATTAATGGATCTGAAACCCTAATTTAGAATGCGTATAATTCATAATCTTATAGATTATCCATCCCCACCGGCCAGGGCAGTGCTTACACTGGGAGTATTTGATGGATTGCATCGTGGTCACAGTGCATTGCTGGCAGCACTCCAGAAGCGTAGTAGAAATCGTCTGGAGAGGATTCTTGTAACTTACAATCCGCATCCCGACCTGGTTCTTGGAAAGCGACAGGATCGTCGAAGCGAATTGTTTACATACGATGAAAAACTGGCACTTCTGCAGCGATACGACCTGGATACAGTGGTCTTCCTTCCTTTCACTGAAGATCTTGCAAAGATGAAAGCCGAAACCTATCTGCGGGATGTCCTGGTTGGTAAACTGGGAGCAAGTCATATTATTATCGGCTACGATCAGACATTTGGTCGAAACCGGGAAGGGGATTACAGGTTCCTGCTTGATAGATCTTCCGACTATGATTATCAGGTGGAGCAGATTAAAGAAGTAAAGCACAGGGGTGAGATTATTTCCAGTTCTGCCATTCGCGATCTGGTTCGAAGCGGTGATATAAGCAAGGCTAATGTACTTCTGGGGCATGACTATTTTATGACGGGCATTGTTGTGAGAGGGCATCGCCGTGGACGTGATATGGGATTCCCAACTGCCAATGTGGATGTATCTCCAACCAAGGTACTGCCCGCTGAAGGCGTTTATGCCGGTTATGCAACGCGCGGTCGTGAAGAATACCGCTGCATGATCAATGTTGGACGCAATCCAACTTTTGAGCAAGGTTATCTTTCTATTGAAGCGCATCTTCTTAATTTTGATGGGGATCTTTATAGGGAACGCCTGCGTGTTTTTTTCAGAAAACGAATCCGGGATGAAATGAAATTTTCCGGTCCTGAGGATCTTAAAGCCCGACTTGAAAAGGATAGACGTGAAACCGAAAAGGTCCGTCTGCATGATCCTGCATTTCCCGGTGCTTCATTTCTAAACTGGAAAAGAAAGAAAAAACCAACAGACATAGAAGATATGTAGTTTATGGTTATTCATAAAAACCATGAACTACATAATATTATGATAGCTGCAATAATTTTATAATCTTTGTAACTACTCAGTTAATGGAAGGGACTCCAATTTCTCAATCACATAATACGTGGTGAGTAGTTACTAATCTTTTTGAATCAGAAGAATTTCGAGAAAAAAAGGTTGATAAAAGTTCGGGAGAGTTGCTTAAAGTGCCAGATCAGAGGATCAAAAGAGGACTGTTGCAATACAGCATTTGCAAATCTGAACTGACATACAAGTTGATGTTCTCTAAAAAAATATATGAGAATAAAGAGAGCGGGTAACAGCAGTATTTTCATAAGAATACCACCTGAAATGAGAATACAGCGGATTTACCTATTATGTCTTATAAGAGTAAGATGTGTTTGATAAATAGACCTTAACATGTAATGAGGAAGAGATTCATGACAGGAAATACACCTAAGATTATCTGGACGGCAATTGATGAGGCGCCAGCACTGGCGACTTATTCATTACTCCCAATCGTAGAAGCTTTTACGGGGGTTGCGGGAGTTGCTGTTGAACAAAGAGATATTTCTCTATCCGGAAGAATTATCGCACTGTTCCCGGAAAGACTGAAAGATGACCAGAAAATTCCTGATGAGCTCGCCGCTCTGGGTGATCTGGCAAAAAAACCGGAAGCGAATATTATTAAGCTTCCCAACATCAGTGCCTCCATTCCACAGCTGAAAGCCGCTATCAAGGAACTTCAGGAGAAAGGTTATGACCTTCCCGAATATCCTGAAAACCCGACGAATGACGAAGAAAAAGAGATTAAAGAACGTTATTCAAAAGTTCTGGGCAGTGCAGTAAACCCTGTTCTGCGTGAAGGTAACTCTGATCGTCGTGCACCGACTGCAGTAAAAAATTATGTAAAAAAATTCCCTCACCGAATGGGAGAGTGGAAGAAAGATTCAAAATCGCATGTTGCTACGATGAGTGCCAATGACTTCTTTCATAACGAAAAGTCTGTCACTATGGCTACAGCAACAGATGCAAAGATTGAATTTGTTGATAAAAGCGGAAATGTTACCGTCCTTAAAGAAAAAGTAAAACTGGATGCTGGCGAAGTTGCAGATGCAACTTTCATGAGCAAAAAGGCTCTGGTTAAATTCCTGGAAGAGCAGATTGCTGATGCGAAAGCAAAAGGTGTTCTGTTCTCACTTCACATGAAAGCGACCATGATGAAGGTATCGGATCCTGTTATTTTCGGTCACTGTGTAAAAGTATTCTATAAAGAAGTTATTGAGAAACACGCAGCCACTATCAAAGAGCTGGGCGTTAACTTTAACAATGGTCTTGGTGATCTCTATACAAAAATGGAGAAATTGCCTGCTGATAAAAAAGCTGAAATTGAAAAAGATATTCTGGAGCTGTACAAAAGCAAGCCAGAACTGGCACAGGTGGACTCAGACAAAGGTATCACAAATCTCCATGTTCCCAGTGATGTAATTATCGATGCATCAATGCCAGCTGCTATTCGCGGTGGCGGAAAGATGTGGGGTCCTGATGGAAACGAGCACGATACAAAATTCACCATTCCTGATAGCTCATATGCACCACTTTATCACGCAACAATTGAGAACTGCATCGCCAATGGTGCACTTGATCCTACAAAGATTGGAACCGTTCCCAATGTAGGTCTGATGGCTAAAAAAGCGGAAGAGTATGGTTCGCACCCAACGACATTTGAATCACCCGGCGATGGAAAGATTCGAGTTGTTGATGCTTCCGGAAAGACAATTCATGAGCATGATGTAGAAGAAGGCGACATCTGGCGCATGGTAATGGTTAAAGACGACGCGATCAAAGACTGGGTTAAACTGGCGGTAACGCGCGCGCGTGCAACAGGATGGCCTGCTATTTTCTGGCTGGATGAAAAGCGTGCCCACGATGCTGAATTGATCAAGAAAGTTAATACGTATCTGAAAGACCACGATACAAATGGACTTGATATTCGCATCGTGAATGTATATGAAGCGGCTAAACTTTCTATCGAGAGAATGCGAAAAGGTGAAAACACTATTTCCGTTACAGGAAACGTGCTTCGTGACTACAACACGGACCTTTACCCCATTCTCGAGCTTGGAACTTCTGCAAAAATGCTCTCAATCGTACCTCTAATGAATGGCGGTGGATTGTTTGAGACTGGAGCAGGCGGATCTGCGCCCAAGCATGTGCAGCAGCTTGTAAAAGAGAACTATCTAAGATGGGACTCTCTGGGAGAATTTCTTGCACTGGTTCCTTCTCTGGAGCACATTGCAGAGTCATCGAAAAATAGTAGAGCAAAAGTTCTTGCTACAGCTCTTGATAAAGCCACGGAGAAATTGCTGAACAATAATAAATCTCCAGCCCGAAAAGTTGGACAGATTGATAACCGCGGAAGTCATTTCTATCTGGCAATGTACTGGGCAGAGGAACTTGCAGCTCAGAGTGAAGACGCAGAGCTTAAAGCGAAGTTTACAGATGTAGCTAAAAAGCTGCAGGAGAACGAAGCAAAGATCAACGAAGAACTTCTGGTTGTTCAGGGTAAACCGGCTGACATTGGCGGATACTATCGTCCTGATTTCGCAAAAGTTTCGGGAGTTATGCGTCCAAGTAAGACTCTTAACTCGATTATTGATTCTATCTAAGTTAAATGTACTGGATTTATTGTGAGGCTCGTTTATGGGTCTTCAATCTGATTTATTTACAGACTGAAAATAAATTAATCAAAAAGCCCGGACTGGTTCCGGGCTTTTTTTATTATTATTGGTAATATATTAAAACAAATCGTAAGTACTTACGATAGTCGTAATATATATGAAACCTGAAAAGATGATTTTTTACAGTATGACAGGGGCTATTTATGAAATTGCAGGCTAAATAGCAAAGCTGGAGTGTATCATATTCCGAAACTCATTCAGAATGTTTCATTATACCAATGGATACAGGGAAGTCTGTTTCCAGTTAACGCTCGGAGAATTGTTTTAAAGAAATGTGTCGAATATTATTTGGAGCGTTATACAGCTATTTGACACATTTGATAATATAAAGGAAAAATTACTTGAAATTTATTCCACATACTGTTATATATACGATCTTGAATACGTCTTTGAACGTATTCAAGATGTTTCATTATCGATGAAGCTAATAAATTAGGAGAGCATTCAATGAATAAAACCACAAAACTAATTACAATCCTGTTTGTTGCTGTTATATCTGTAACGTTAACAAATTGTACGAGTGCAGGACTGGCATCACCCGGGTTAAGAACCAATGGCCTTGATCTGGCAAAAGCAGACTACACTATTGGTAACAATACAGTAGGTAAAGCCTGTAAGACTAGACTTTTCGGAGTAATCTGGTCTGATTTAATGGAATCGAATCAAGGGTATCTTCCTGGCTACTGGTTTAATCATGTTGCGTCCGCTGCCGTTTATGATGCGCTAAACAAAATACCTGATGCAACTTACGTTGTAGAACCAAGATTTGAAGTAACCAGTACAGGATTGTTTCCTCTATTTGGAGAGCAGTGCGTTACTGTAAGAGCTCGTGCGGTTACACTCGGGAATGGTCCTGCGAAGTAATTTTTCTACGTGTGGAAAATGGGTTTTTATAATCCATCCATTTGGTATGGTTTGAATACTGAACGTAGAGAGGTTCGTATGATCAGAAAAAAAATAATTGGAATTGTTTTCACATTTTCCATTATGTCTGTTTTTATCGGATGTAAGAATTTGGCTCAGATACAACAACCAGCAGATCATGTCTTCCTTCAGGGAACAGAGACCGATGAGGATAATTATTCGCTGTTGAAAAGAGCCGATTATCGTATCGATCAGCAAACATCGGGAAAGGCATGCATTGGTGGGGAAAACGCACTGGAAGTGGAAACAAAGCTTAATGATAAAACACTGGAGATTGCAGTTTTAAACCGGGTAATCAGTCTTTCAAAGTCTTATGATATACAGGCACTGACTGAAGGACAAAGGCAGATAGATCGTGCACTGTATATGAGCGGACAAATAAGTACGTGGGATTTTGTTAAGCGATCTTTTTGGCTTCCGTATAGAGTTTCGAAAAGTGTGTTTTTAGATAATATTAAATCACTTGGATTTAATGAGGGATATTTGCCAACAATACTCCATCTTTCGGCATTATATGATGCAATGTCAAAAGTTGATAAACATGCATATCTCGTGGCACCAAGATTTGAGACTGAAAAACATGGATTATTTGGTAGTAACTGTGTTAGAGTAAAGGCACGTGTTATTGTCTTAGAAAACGGACCGGTTGCCACCCGGTAATGGTTTTAAAGCAGCATCAATAAGAAAACCCCCGGTGTTTAACCGGGGGTTTTTTTATTGTCAATGTTCCGATGTCATTAA